>DASXLU010000382.1:0-4018 GCA_036496065.1 Candidatus Acidiferrum sp. | reverse complement strand
ATACTCCCGAATGAACTGCGTCGAGCTTTCATAGCCGACATCAAGCGCTGCTGTCCCTACCTCGCACGACTCTTCAAGCATCAATCGACGCGCTTCGTGCAAGCGTAGTCGTTTCTGGTACTGAATCGGACTCATATCCGTCAGTTCATGAAAATGCCGATGGAGCGTAGATACTCCCATCCCTGCCATCTTCGCGAGTTGATGGAGGCGCAATGGCCCTCGAAAGTGCTCCCGAAGCCACGCCACTACCTTCGAGACCCTTTGCGCTTGCGAGCCAAGGCGCGCAATTTGGCGAAGACTGTTGCCTGCCGGTCCGGAAAGCAAGCGAAAAAGAATCTCCCGGTGTATCAAATCCGCCAATACAGCAATCTCGCTCGGACGCTCTATAAGCCTCATGAGCCTCAAGGCGCAATCGAGCAACTCGGGCGTAACTGAGGCAGTCAGTTCAGACGCGGTAGGAGCGACGTTGCATTCATTGACATCGATGTGCGCCATCATTTCCCGCGCGACGTCCAGGTCGATATCAATACTCAACGCTGTATATGGCTTCTGAGGGCTGGCATACGGTATCGCAAACACCGTGGGACGATCGATTGCGGTCAACACAAGTTGGTTCTCATCGTGAAAAACTACAGTCTCGCCGACTGAAATCCTTCGCTGGCCTCGGATACACATGCACATGCAGGGTCTGTCTATGTGGAGTGTGGGAGGCACAGGCGCGGTGACGCGGGCGACGCTTAGCCCAGGAACTGGCGTTCGATACCCTGTGTTCGATTCTGAGAAGCGTCTGATTCGCTCTTCGATTTCGTCTCTCATTGAAATCGAGAGGTCGGCCGAAGGACCCTGAACTGGCGCTGAAGGTCTGGTTCCGCGATGGCGTTTCGACGCGCTTGTCATGTCTGTCTCATCTTGCCACGAAAATGTCGCTCAGAACCATCCTCCGAGAGGATTAGGCAGCAAATAGATGAAATCAGGCTAACGGAAAAGGGATCGTTCCACATAATCTAGGACGTGTCAGGGGTTCTGGATAAGGAGTATTTACGTTCAGGAGTTCATTGAAGTGACCGGATATGCTTCTCTCGGTTGGACTAGCAATCTCCCAGATTCAACCTGCCTGATTCGCTTGCGTGTGGAGCGGAAGAAAGTCACGAGCGCTCGGAAAAATAACTTAGTTCAACCACAAGCACAACACTGGAGGATTTAGATGAAATACAACCGGCTTGGAACTTCCGGACTGTTCGTGTCGGAGTTGAGCTTCGGAACCATGACATTTGGCGAGAGTTATCCGGCGCTTGGGGGCCTAACCCAAAAGGATGCCAGCGCACTGGTGGCGAAAGCTTTCGAGGCAGGAGTGAATCTCTTCGACACGGCGGACGTGTACGCCCTCGGTGATTCGGAGCGTTTCCTCGGCGAAGCGCTTCGGAACCTGGGCGTGCCCCGTGAAAGCTATCTGATTGCGACCAAGGCCTTCGGCCCGATGGGCAAGGGGCCGAATGACGCGGGCGCCTCGCGCGGTCATCTCCTCGACGCCGTAAAGAGTAGCCTCAATAGGCTGGGGGTCGATCATATCGACCTGTATCAGATTCACGGCTTTGATCCGGCAACCCCGATGGAAGAGGCGCTGCGCGCTCTGGACGACCTCGTCCGGCAAGGATATGTGCGTTATGTCGGCGTGTCCAACTGGACGGCATGGCAGATCGCCAAGGCGCTCGGCATTTCAGCGCATCTTGGCCTCTCGCGATTTAGTTCTCTTCAGGCGTATTACTCCGTCGCCGGGCGCGATCTGGAGCGGGAAATCGTCCCGCTGCTGGAAAGCGAAGGACTTGGCCTGATGGTCTGGGGTCCTCTCGCAGGCGGCCTGCTCAGCGGCAAGCGGCCGCGTGGTGCGGAAGCTCCGGAAGGCAGCCGACGTGGGGTGGCTCCATTTCCGCCGGTCGACTACGACCGAGCCTACGATGCTCTCGATGTGATGCGCGGTATTGCTGAAACACACTGTGTCTCAGTTGCGCAGATCGCGCTTGCCTGGCTGCTACACCAGAAGGTCGTATCGAGTGTGATTGTCGGGGCCAAGCGTATGGACCAACTGGAAGACAATCTCGGGGCGGCTAATGTCTCACTCACCGACGAAGAGCAGGCAGCCATTGCGGAGGTCAGTAAGATTCCTGCCGAATATCCAGCCTGGATGATCGAGCTCTGGAGCCACTCCCGCCGTACTCAATTGGCAAACTCCAGACGGTGATTATCGATCCCATTCGTCCCTTCTCGTGACGGTCTGAGGTGTGAAATGAGGCCGTAAAAAGGGTTGCGTTCCAAGCAAAATAAGGCTTTGAAAAAGGAAGTCTGACGAGTTCGTCAATATCATGCGCGCAGAATATCAGGAGCCAACAGGGCTTAGACAGGGTACAAACCACATTGAACAAGACGGTCTTCGGGTACACGTTCGGGTACAGATCCGACGAATCCCTCCTTCAAAACAAGTCCGCGCCATTCTGTACATTCGCCTTGGCCAATTCCAATGTGTTAAGCGCTTCTCTAAACACCTTGATCTTGCCATTCTCGGCGACCAGCCGCGCGAAGAAGAGTTGATGAACGGTTCGTCCCGTTTTGGTTGACATCGCAGTGGCCTCGAATTCTGCAAACGCTTGGTCGGGAGTATCGATCAGCACCTTGACGTTTTCGAATTGGAAACCGGGATAGATATCGAGCACGGACTGGAAAAAGCCAGCGAGAGCGTCTCGGCCCTTGTACTGTGGAGGAAATCCGAGCGTCGCAAGATACGGGATCTCAAAGGCGCCATCGTCGGTAAACATCTCCGCCCCCTTCTTCGGATCTCTGAACGAGAAGGCGGTGTATTCAAAGCATGAGTTCCTTGGCATTTTTCATATACATTCTCCTGTTCGTGACCATCAGTTAGTCAGCGTTGTTTATAAGGGTTCCCGGAACTCTCGCCCGCAAATCGGCGAAACGGGCACCACCGTGAGGGCCGAGCCTAAGCGCTGGCCGCCTTCCCGCGATACACAGGCACAAAAACGTCCTGCACAAACTTTTCGAAGGATGTGGGCGTGGTGTTCTCCGGCGAGCGCGGCTCTAACGGAACGACGACTTGTTCGTTAATTGCCTTGTACAACTCGACGTACAAAGCGGCTCCCTTCGGCGGAACGCCCAGGTCCATCAAAGCGTGCTGCACTTGGTCGTACGAAAACTGCTGGTAAGGGAGATCCGGCTTGCCAATGGCGCGTCCAATCACCGCGGTAACTTCCGTCATCGATAGGTCGCGTTCGCCAAGCAGCTCGCGGGTTTGTTTACCGGAAAACTCCAGGTGCAGGAGGCGCTGCGCGGCGTAGTCGCCAACATCGCGTGTCGCGATCATGGGTAGTTTCACGTCAGGTATCAGCGCATTTCCGACGAGTCCCATCCCTTGAATCATGCCTATCGCAGCCAGGTTGTTCTCCATAAAATACGCGGCACGCAGGTGCAGAACATTCACACCGCTGATCGCATTCAGTTTTTCTTCCAAAGCGTGCAGCCCCACGAGTGGCCCGGTGTTTTCCGGAACCTGCGCGCCGTAACTGCTCAGATTCACCGCGTATCGCAGGCCGGACTCCTTAGCAGCTTTCGCAATCGCATCGCTCTCTCGCGCCTGGCTTTCCCGAGACTTTACCGGCGGCAACAGCAGGTATGCGGCGCGGGCACCGCTGAAAGCTTTGGTGAGCGCAGCTGCGTCGCTCAGTTCAGCGATGAACGCTTCTGCGCCTCTGTCCACAAAGCGCTGGAGCCGCCCCGCGTCACGTCCCATGACGCGCACCTTCTCGCCCTTCGAGAGCAGAAAATCGGCGACGATCGAGCCGGTATTCCCGCTTGCCCCTAAGATCACATATGTTCCATTCGAAACAGTCGGTGAAGTCATAGCTACTACCTCCTTGGTTTGGTAAAAAGGGCGTTGAACGCCTTCAGGACGATCGCATTTGTTGGGTTGTCACTCAGGGAATGTGTTGCCGAACATGGGGAGGCCGCTGAC
>DASXLU010000381.1:0-3449 GCA_036496065.1 Candidatus Acidiferrum sp. | reverse complement strand
CAAATGGCGCGTCCGGCGCCGCGTCCGGCATATTCCGTTTTATCGCCGAAGAGCCTGCAGCAATATGGAATTGCCTTGCCTGCGTGGCCGGATGCGCTGAACCGATATTTGCAGGAGCGCAAACACTAAGCCTTCTGCTCTGCCGTTGCTTCCTCTCATATGAGGCTGTTACGATGCGGCGGGGTTCGTGGAATTGAAATCCATCCTGAATTATATCGATGGGCGGTTCGTGCGCGGGAAGCGGGAGTTCGCGGACGTGAACCCTGCCGACGGCGGCGTGATTGCGCAGGTTACGGAAGCCGATCAGGCCCTGGTCGATGATGCGGTGAGGGCGGCGCGCAAGGCTTTGCACGGTGAGTGGGGTCGATTGGTGATCCGCGAACGCGCGGCCCGCTTGCATAAAGTGGCCGATATCATTGAAGCGCGGTTCGACTGCTTCGTCGAAGCGGAGGTTGCGGACACGGGCAAGCCGGTCACACTTGCCGCCAAGCTCGATGTTCCGCGCGCCGCGGCAAATTTCCGTGTCTTCGCCGATCTGATTAAGACCGCGGGTCTGGAATCCTTTCAGACAGAAACTCCGGACGGCAAGAATGCGCTGAACTATGCGGTGCGCAAGCCGCTCGGCGTCGTTGGTATCATCACTCCCTGGAATCTACCGCTCTTATTGCTTACGTGGAAAGTCGCTCCAGCACTGGCGTGCGGCAATACTGTTGTCGTGAAGCCCTCCGAGGAAACTCCGGCCACCGCAACGCTGCTCGCTGAGGTGATGAAGGCCGCAGGGATTCCCGACGGAGTCTACAACGTAGTCCATGGTTTTGGTCCAAACTCCGCGGGTGAATTTCTGACCCGGCACAACGATGTAAACGCCGTGACCTTTACGGGCGAGTCGCGGACTGGAGCGGAGATCATGAAGACGGTTGCGGCCTCGGTAAAACCAGTTTCTTTTGAGCTCGGCGGCAAGAATGCCGCGATCATATTCGCCGACTGTGACTTCGAGGAAGCGGTGAATGAGATCAGCGACGCTGTATTTTTGAATACTGGACAGGTGTGTCTCTGCGCTGAGCGGGTCTACGTCGAACGTGCGATCTATGACCGATTCGTAGAAGCGCTAAAAAGCAACGCAGAGAGTCTGCGTGTTGGGTCTCCGCTGGAAAAAACCACGGACCTTGGGCCGCTTATCTCCGCACAACATCGCGAGAAAGTTCTGTCCTATTACCGGCTGGCGCGCGAAGAAGGCGCAACGCTTGTGACCGGAGGCGGCATTCCAGAATTCGGCAGCGCGCTCGATCAGGGCTTCTACGTGCAACCGACGATTTATACTGGGTTGCCGGAATCGGCGCGCTGCGTGAAAGAGGAAATCTTTGGTCCGGTATGCCATGTCGCCTCCTTCGACACGGAAGAAGAAGCGATCAACATGGCCAACGACACCAAGTACGGTTTGGCAGCGTCGATCTGGACGATGAACTTGAAGCGTGGCCACCGTGTGGCACAGCAGATGAATGTGGGCATTACGTGGGTAAACTGCTGGTTCTTGCGCGATCTGCGAACGCCGTTTGGCGGAATGGGGCTGTCAGGAATCGGACGCGAAGGCGGCCAGCATTCCCTGAACTTCTATTCGGAGCTGAACAATATTTGTATTCGCCTGTGAAGGTTCAAGCACAGGGGCAAACATGGGTAGAGTCGAAAGCAAAGTTCTTGAGGGAAAGGCTAAGCCGCGCGGCAAGTATCCTCACGTAAAACGCGCAGGCGATTTCCTCTTCGTATCCGGAACGAGCGCTCGGCGCGCTGATAACACGATTGCAGGCGCGAAGGCGGATGAGTTTGGAGCGACGAATCTCGATATCCGAACTCAGACGGAGGCCGTGCTAGAAAACGTACGGGACATCCTCGAAAGTGCGGGCGCTCGTCTCGAAGACGTCGTGGAAGTGACGACTTATTTAGTAAATATGAACGATTTCGCGGGGTATAACGACGTGTATGGCAAATACTTCGGGAACGATGGACCGGCACGAACCACCGTGGCTGTTCACCAGTTGCCGCATCCGCATTTGCTGATCGAAATGCGTGCGATGGCCTACAAGCCGGAAAAATAGGAGCCCCTATGCCGTCCATCAAGAATCTCAAGGCGTTCAACTTTCAAGCTTGGATCGATGCGAACAAAGAAAAGTTCAAGCCCCCCGTAGGAAATGCGCAGGTCTGGGAGGACGGCGAAATGATGGTGACCGTGGTCGGAGGCCCCAACCAGCGGCGCGATTATCACGACGATCCCACCGAAGAGTTTTTCTACCAGTTGAAGGGCAACATTTCTCTTCGTATCATGGAGACTCCCGGCAAGCCGCCAATCGAAGTTCCGATCAAAGAGGGCGAGATTTTTCTATTGCCGAAGCACATGCGGCATTCCCCTCAGCGGCAGGCGGACACCATCGGTGTTGTCGTGGAGATGCCTCGCCCTGAGGGCGTTCTCGATGGGTTCGAATGGTATTGCCAGAAGTGTCATCAGTTGCTCCATCGCGCGGAAGTGAAACTGAAGAGCATTGTCCGCGACTTGCCGCCTTTATTTGAACAGTTCTACGGCAACGAAGATCTGCGCAAGTGCAAGCATTGTGGCGCAGTGCATCCCGGCAAACAGTAAAAATGCCAGTCATCGACATTCACAATCATTTTTTCCCGCGCACCTGGCCAGATCTCGCGGCGCGCTACGGCACTCCCAACTGGCCTTGGATCAAGCACACCGAAGCCGGGCAGGCGGACATTATGGTGGGCGATCGGTTCTTTCGCCACATTGATTCTGCGTGCTGGGATCCGCAGATCCGACTTCGCGCAATGGACCGGGATGGCATCGAGACGCAGGTCCTTTCGGCCACGCCAGTGCTATTCGCATACGACCGTCCAGTCGAGCATGCACTCGACTGTGCGCGCTTGTTCAATGATGCGGCATTGGATCTATGCGCGCAGGGGAAGGGGAGGCTGAAGGCGTTGTGCCAAGTCCCTCTGCAGGATATTGACGCATCTTGCAAGGAACTGAGCCGGTGCATGCGCGCGGGGCATCTCGGAGTGC
The DNA here is from genome assembly GCA_036496065.1 of Candidatus Acidiferrum sp. GTDB lineage: Bacteria > Acidobacteriota > Terriglobia > Acidiferrales > UBA7541 > Acidiferrum. The sequence goes on along the minus strand of DASXLU010000381.1, from coordinate 391 downwards.
AGATCGGCAATCACGTCGGCGAGAAGAATCTCGACGATCCGGGCATCGTGACGTTCCTGCATCACTGCGCAGACGAAGGCGCGCCGGTGTTGGTTCATCCCTGGGACATGCTGGCGCCACAGCGCATGCCCAAGTACATGATGCCGTGGACCGTGGGCATGCCCGCAGAAACGCAACTCGGCATTGTTGCCATGATCCTCGGCGGCGCGTTCGACAAGTTGCCGGCGGCACTCCGAATTTGTTTTGCCCCCGGCGGGGGAAGTTTTTCGTTCCTGCTTGGACGGCTGGAGAACGCCTGGCAGCATCATCCGGTGGCGCATGGTGTTTGCGAGTTGCCACCTGGCCAATACCTCAATCGCTTTTACGTGGATTCAGCGGTGTTTGACGAGCG
>DASXLU010000380.1:0-7462 GCA_036496065.1 Candidatus Acidiferrum sp. | reverse complement strand
AAATCATGAAAAATCCGGCTGACGCAAAATCCCTTGTAGTCGTTCAGCGGCTCGTCAAATACGCCGAAGGCAATCGCGCTGCTGTTGGGCATGAGGTTTTTGCCAACGTACCCGCTCGAGTTCGCCAATCCATTCGGAAATTGGCTGGAAGCGGAGAGCAGCAACAGACGCGGTGTTTCCGCGCCATTGGCGGAGAGAATTACTGCCTTGGCTCTCTGCAGTTGCGTATTTTTCTGCGCATCAAAATACACCACACCAGTTGCGCGGCCGTTCTTGTCCGTCTCGATCTTGTGAACGTAACAATTCGGACGGATCTCGCAGCGGCCCGTCTTCTCCGCCATGCGCACCACGGTCGACAGCGCCGTGGACTTCGCACCCACTTCGCAGCCAAATCCCAGGCAGAATCCGCAATTCATGCAGGCGCTGCGTCCGGGTCGCGGCTGCGACAGGATCGCCATCGGCGCCGGAAACGGGTGATATCCCAATTTGCTGGCGGCGCGTTCGAAAATTACCCCAGAACCTTTCACCGGCAACGGTGGCATGGGATAGGGCCTCGATCGCGGTGGATCAAACGGACTGGCGCCCGCCAGGCCCGACACTCCGATCTCCCATTCCACTTTTGTGTAATACGGCTCCAGATCGGCGTAAGTGATCGGCCAATCCGCAAAATTTGCACCTGGAATATCTCCGACTTTGCTGTGCTCGACGAAATCGATTTCGTGGAAGCGCCAAAAATTCGCCGTGAAATGCACGCTGCTTCCGCCAACGCAGCGTCCGTACATCACCGTTTGCTGCACGTTGGTTTTGTCTTCTGCGGATTTGCGAAACGTGTTCGGCTGTAATTTGGGATTGTTGGTCAGGCCATGTTCGGCAAACACTTTCACTTCGTTGTGCGTGAAGTCGTTTTCCGTCAGGTACGGGCCTTGTTCCAGCACCACCACGCGAAATCCATTGGCGGAAAGTTCCTTGGCCAGCACGCCGCCTGCCGCCCCCGAACCCACGATAACGAAATCCACTTCGTCAGAGACTTTATAGCTCACCTTGCTCTGCGTCATGCTTTGTCCGTTTCGTGCCCATTGGGCTGCCAGCCGGGATAATCCTTGTCGTAAAATCCGAAGGGTGGCGCAAAGCTGTGCGCCGGATCGCGCCCAATCGCCTTCCAGCCAACGTAGTTGCGATTGCCGCCGCCTTCCGGGTCCACCAAATAGCCAAACGCCGTGTGGTACGTGATGATCTGGAAAAAGTCCGGTTCCGCATCCGGCGGCCGGCCGAAACGTTTTTCGGCAACCTTTTGTCGCTCGGCGAGTTCCACCAGAATTTGGTCCTGCTGTTCCGGCGTCGCATCCGAAAAGCGCGCGACTCCCGGAAAATGTTGCGCCGTCAATTTGTTTACTTCCGCTATTCCTTTTTCGTAGACCGGCTTCTGCCCGCTGGCGAATGTGTGCAGGGCGATGTCGATAAAATAAACCACGCCGGCTTCGCGCGCGCCCGGTTGCTCATCGGTAGGAATGATCCGGGCCGAGATCGCATCTACTTCCTTCGCCTGCTCGGCGGTCAAAACCTGAAATTTCTGCCCCTGCGGAGATTTCATCGCCTCATGCGCATGCTGTGCCGCGGCTACAACGGCGGGCCATTGTGCCTGCAGCAATGCCGCCCCGGCGATTCCACCAAATCTCAAAAGAAAATCGCGACGATTGGAATTGTCTGAATTCATAGGCCTCTGTGTTGCTAAGCACTGTATGGATTGCTTCCGTCCCCGTCAAGCCGTGGCTCGGCATTTTTTCTGATGCATCCAATTTGTCTCGCTGCTCCGCAGTCCCTCAGTCTGATTCTTTCCTGCTGTAAACTGCTGTCACCATGAATGCTCCGGATTACTTGCTGGAACTTCCACCCGACGATGCTCGCGTCCTCGCACATTCCATCGTCGACCGCCTTCTCGATTATCAGACGCGCCTGAACGACCTTCCGGTAGTGCACGTCGAGTCGCAAGACGCATTGCGCGCCGCACTGTGGGAGCCGCTGCCCGCCAAACCGCACGATCCCGCAGCCGTGCTCGATCGCGTCGAAGACTCGATTCTCGCCAGCACCAACCACGAAACTCATCCGCGTTTTTTCGCATTTATCCCGGGACCCAGCAATTTCGTCGGCGCGCTCGCGGAGTTCGTGCGTTGCGGTTACAACATTTTCTCCGGCAGTTGGCTCGAGGGCTCCGGCCCTGCAATCGCCGAACTTGTCACCCTCGACTGGATTCGCCAACTTGCCGGCTATCCCGAATCCGCGGGAGGAACATTTCTTAGCGGCGGCTCGCTTGCTAATCTCTCCGCGATTGTCACCGCGCGCGATTCCCGGCTATCTCCCGATCAGTTTCCGCACGCGGTCATCTACGGTTCGGATCAGGCGCACTCTTCGATCGCACGCGCCATGCGTATCCTCGGCTTCCAGAAACATCAGTTTCGTTGCTTGCCTTCCGACGCCGAATTCCGTCTGCCTCCGGAATCGCTACAGGCCGCCATTCGCGAGGATCGTAGTGCGGGACGTATTCCCTTTTGCCTGATTGCCAATGCGGGCGCGACCAATACCGGCGCGATTGATCCGCTCGCCGATCTCGGCCAGATTTGTTCGGGCGAAAAGCTATGGATGCATGCCGACGGCGCCTACGGTGCTGCCGCTTTGTTCAGCGCGCGAGGCCGTGCTTTACTGCGAGGCATCGAACACGCCGATTCCTTCAGTCTCGATCCGCACAAGTGGCTTTTCCAGCCTTTCGATTGCGCGGTGCTGTTGGTTCGCGATCGCCACAAGTTGCGGCACGCTTTCCACGTTCGCGAAGACGAGGCGGAATATCTGCAGGATGCCCGCGGCCACGAAGCGGAAATCAATCTCTGGGATTATTCGCCGGAGCTGACGCGTCCCTTCCGAGCCTTGAAATTATGGATGTCATTGCAAGTTTTTGGTGCGGATGCATTCGCTTCGGCAATCGATCGCACGATGTATCTTGCCGAATTCGCCGAACAGAAACTTCGCGCCCATCCGCAATGGGAGATCACCACGCCCGCAAAGATGGCCATCGTAACGTTTCGTTATGTCCCCGACGATCTACGCGGCGCGCCAAGCGACAACGCTGAAGCGGCGAAACGCATTGACGCCATCAACCGCAACATCGCTTCGCGCATGCAAGAGCAGGCTTTTGCCTTGGTGCTGTCCACGGGTTTGCGCGGAAAAACCGTGCTGCGACTCTGCACTATCAATCCTCGCACCACCGAGAGCGACATCGGCAAAACCGTCGAAAATCTCACGGAAAACGCGCGCAAAGCCGCTGCAGCATTTGGCTAAGCTCCCCGCGTGCAGTATCATTTCCACTTGGCCTAAAAACAATGGCAACCTTTACAGGCGCAATCGGCGCTGGTTCGAAGTGGCTGATCGATCGCATTGTCAGCGCTCTTGCCGCGACCGGCATCAATCCGAATTTACTGACGTTTCTCGGACTGCTCGTTAATTTTGGCGCTGCCGCGGCGTTTGCCGTTGGTAATTTCCGCGCAGGGGCGCTGATTATTTTCTGCGCGGGATTTCTGGACATGCTCGATGGCCAAGTCGCGCGCCGCCAGCACCGCGTCACCGCATTCGGCGCCTTCTACGATTCCACACTCGATCGTTACGCCGACCTCGCTCTCTATCTCGGCTTACTCGTCTACTATTCCGTGAACGGCCGCACGCCCTACGTTGTTCTCGCCGCAGTCGCCACCGCGGGCTCGGTCATGGTCAGCTACGCTCGCGCGCGCGCCGAATCGCTCATACCGCTTTGCAAAGTCGGCTTCATGGAGCGTCCGGAGCGCCTGGTGCTGCTAATTATCGGCGGAGTCTTCAACCGCATGGCGCAAGTACTGTGGGTCATCGCGGTGATTTCCACCATCACCGTCATCCATCGCATCTATTACACCTGGCAGGAAACCCGCGCGGGGCGCATTCTGCCAAGCATGAAGTCCACCAACAGCATGAAAGCCAACGCCTAGTTTGTTTCTGTCTTTCGATGTGGCTAGTGAAAAAACCTAGCCTTTGACTTCGGCCTGAGCTACAACGCTTTCCTTCGCGGGCTTGCCTTCATCCAACGACGCTTCGACTGGCGTGGCAATCAGTTCGCGCACCCGTTGCTTCAACGCTGGCACGTCGTCCTTCTTCATCCCATGCGTCTCGATCGTCTCGTGAATCTGCACCTCGATTGTCGTCGGCCGCAAAATCCAGTCTTCTGTGCGCAGGTGATGAAACGAACCCACCAGGCTGACCGGCACGATCGGCACTCCTAGTTGCTGCGCGAGCCGGAAGCCGCCATCCTCAAAATCGCTCACGTGCCCGTCTCGCGTGCGCTTCGCTTCCGGGAAAATAATCAGGCTGGTGCCGCCGTTGATCGCTTCCTGCGTCAATCTCCAGAGCCGCTTCAAATCTTTCGGGCTGCGCACATCCGGCACCGGCACATTGCCGAAGCGCTTCATCAGCCAGCCATAAATTGGGATGCGAAAGTGTGATTCCAGTTCCCACCCGCGCACTAGTTGAGGAATCGCGCAGTACAGGATGAAGGGATCCAACAAATTGACGTGATTCACCATGAAAATCGAGGTTCGTTGGCGGTCAAACCCAGGATCTTCTTTCGCCACGACTTTCGCGCCCGAAAAAAACGCAATCCTGCGGCACAAGCCGCGTTGCAGCCAATCATGTTTGCGCGGATCCAACACGATCGCCAGCGCAATCAGCACCGGCACCGCAATCAGGAAGTGCACCCAACTCATCCCCCACAAAAAGCTGCTGCGGAGAATCTCCCACGCCCGCTTCATATATAAACGTCCATAGCTCCCGGCAAAATATCCAGAAACTCGCATTGCACGGTGACGATTTCGCCATCAATCATCACGTCCACCGGCCCGCCGAACGCAAACTCGACATGCCGCACCGCCCGCCGCGACGCCAGAGGATGCACAATGTGCGTGCCGTCATAAAGCCGCGGCAACATCGTCAGCAGCCCTAGCCGTCCGATCGGTCCCCAGCGCACATACTCGATCAGTCCATCGCTGGGATCAGCTTGTGGTGCGATCAGCATCGTTCCACCAGTGTACTTGCTATTGTTGAACGTCAGAAACAGGCAGCGCCGTTCATCCCACTCAGCGTCATCGTCGCAACGCATTTTGAATGCGCGCCGCTTCAATTGCGCCACGCGCACGAACACGCCCAGCAAATAACCGAAATGGCCAAACGGCTTAAATACGCGATTGGTGAGCGCTCCCACATCCGCGGTAAATCCCACACTCACCAAATTGAACGAATACAGCACGCCGCTTGCATGCGTGAGCCGCAACAAATCCACGCGCCGCTTACGTCCGGCCAGCAGCGCGTCCAGCGAAGATTCCGTCCCGTTTTTCGTGAAGTCGCGCAGAAAGGAATTGCCTGTGCCCATCGGCAGGAAACCCAGTTCCACCCGCTCGGTCGTTCCCGGGCGCGAGAAAATCCCGTTGATCACTTCGTGCGCGGTGCCGTCGCCGCCTACCGCCAGAAATCTTCGGTAGCCTTGCTCATAGGCTTCGCTGGCCAGTTCGTTCGCGTGCCCGGGTTCGGTCGACGCGATCACGTCCACGCGCAAACCTTTTTCCCGAAGCCGCGCCAATTCCGTCCCTGCCAGCTTGGCCGACCGACCGCCGCCCGCTGCCGGATTGACGATTGCCAAAAATTTGTCGTTCACGGTCCTCCCGCAAACGGGATTCTACCTGTTCCAGGCGCAAAGTGCCTAAATCGGCTGAATAACTTTATCGCGGTCCAACTGCCCCAGTCGCTCGGCAAGCACATTGCGCTTCACTTTCATCGAAGCCGTCAACGGAAAATCCTCTTCGTACACCACCAGCCCGTGAACCCGCTTGAAGTTGATGAGCCGGTTGTTCCGCGCGGAAATTTCTTTTCGCAGCTCGCCCGAAAGCTGCTGACCCTGCTCCAGGTGAATCACTAGAATCAGTTGTTCGCCCACCATTGAACGGCTCGGCCACGCATAGTTAGCGGCCATCACGCAAAATTCTTTCACCGCCAGACCCTCAAAGGCGTGCTCCACGTCTTCCGCGTAGACGTTTTTTCCCTCCTCAGTCACCACCATGTTCTTTTTGCGCCCGAACAACTGCAAATGGCCCATGGAATCGAATCGGCCCATATCACCGGTCTGCAGCCATCCGTCCACAATCGTTTGCTCGGTCAGTTCAGGATCGTTCAGATAGCCCTCCATCACCGTTTTCCCTCGTACCACCACCTGCCCGATTCCATTTTCATCCGGATTTTGTATACCCACTTTAATTCCCGGCAACGGCTTGCCCACCGTATCGGCGCGAAACGGCTTCAGGTCGTTTACCGTAACTCCCGTCCCGCCTTCGGTCAGCCCATACGCGTTTACCACCGGGATCCCCAGGTCGTAGAAAAATTGCAAAGTCTCCGGCTCGCTGAATGCTCCACCAACAATTATGGCTTCCAGCTTTCCTCCAAATGCATCGTGCACCTGTTTCAGCAAGCGCCGGCTCAATGGAAGTAACGGCCGATCTTCGGTCAGCGACTTGTTTATTTTGCGCAACACTTCAAACGCGCGACGCTTGCCTGGCGCCAACTCGTCGAATCGCGCTTGCAGCCCCTTTTGCAGATTCTTCAGCACCAGCGGGACCAGCGTCACATACGTGATCTGATATTTCGCGAACGCTTCCCGCACAAATTCCGGACGCAGCGTTCGCAGATGCACCACCGCCGCGCCGCACACAAACGGCCCAAAGAATCCCACCATGAAGTCGATGGAATGGTTCGTCGGCAAAATGCTCAGGTAACGCACGCCCGGCCAGAACGGATACCAGGCCGTCAGCGATGTGCACTGCTCCAGATAGTTCCCGTGCGTGAGCATGCATCCCTTGGGATTGCCGCCCGTGCCTGAGGAATAGATGATGCTCGCCAGATCGCTGCGTTTGCGCGCAACAAACACCGGGTGTCCTGCGCCTTTCGCATCTTCCCAGCGTTGCGCTCCCCAAAGATCGGTGTTCGCGGGTGCCTCAGTCACCAAAACCGTTTTTAGTTTTGTGGCTTCCGCGCGTAACGGCGATGCGCTCAGTTGCCGCCAAATACCGTACTCCGTGATCAGCAACTCCGCGCCGGAATGTTTCAGCAGTTGCCATTGTTCCGGCGGCGTCATTTTGTAATCGAGCGGAACCATCACCGCGCCGCAATAAAACAAGGCGTATGCCGAAATCAGCCACTTCGACTGATTGGTCATGATGATCGCAACACGCGTTCCTGCGCCGACTCCCTGGTCCTGCAGCGCTTTCGCCAGCGGCAACGCGCTCGCCTTGAAATCGCGATAAGTCAGCCGCGCCTTTTCTTGTCCGCGGTCCGATTCGATCAGTGCCAACTCGCGCGGATAGGTCTCCAACGCTTCGCGCAGAGCTTCCCCAATAGAATTTAG
>DASXLU010000379.1:0-4818 GCA_036496065.1 Candidatus Acidiferrum sp. | reverse complement strand
CGTTGACAGCACGCAGATGCATCAGGTGATCCTAAACCTCGCTACCAACGCCGCCCATGCCATTAGTAACAAGGTCGGTCTGATTGAAGTGAAACTGGACGCGCCTGTAGTGGGTGACGACGAAATTCAACTCTACTCGCCCATCCCGTCGGGTCCCTACGTGCGTCTTACCCTCACCGATAACGGTTGCGGAATGGATGCGGCAACGATCGAACGAATCTTCGATCCGTTTTTCACTACAAAGCCCGCAGGCAAAGGCACGGGCCTGGGACTTTCCGTGATCACGGAATTCTTAAGGTCTACAGCCAGCCCGAAAAAGGCACTTCATTTCAAATTTATTTTCCCGCGGTCCAGGAAACTGCTGTGCCTGTCCGCCAAACCGAGCGAGTGGCGCCGGTTGGCCATGGCGAACAAATCCTGCTCGTCGATGACGAAGGCGTTCTCGTTTTCGTTGGCACCATGACTCTCGAGCAAAAAGGTTACCGCGTGGTTGGAGTTTCCAGTGGAGAGGCCGCGCTCCGCGAATTTCAGCAGTGCCCGCTAGCCTTCGATGCCGTGATTTCAGACTTGTCCATGCCGTTTATGTCAGGATTGCAGCTCGCCGCCGAGTTGCGAGAACTCAGTAGAGACATCCCCATTATTCTCACCTCCGGCTACTTCGATCCCGATGATCAGATCACTGCTCAGAAATTAGGCGTGCGTGCCACGCTTGCGAAACCGGTGAATCCCAAGGAATTACTGGCGGTCCTCGGTGAGATTCTTCACGAACGCACTGCCCATCGCAAAACACGATCCGCTTGATCTTTTCCCTTCTTCAGCAGGCTTTCAGCCAGGTCACTCTGCAGGCTGCGGCGGTGCCTTGATTCGCTGCTGTTCGTCCACAGAGAAAAGCATGTAGTTGGTGAAAGTGTGCTGCCGGTGAATCCGGTGACCGTTGTAGTCGAGATACAAATCGGTATTGGACGGAAGCCAAAGCGTAACGTCTTTCTTCTGGAATGGCACCGGCCCGTACTGCACGGTTTGGTGGTCCACGTAAAGTCGGATATCCGGCACTTGCCTCTCCAGGTCCGCTTCCATTCGAACAATCTGAAAACTATCGGCAGAAATCCAAGCGCGTCCCTTTAGTCCTACCCGGTAATAGCGGTTTCCCAAACTATAGCTGCGCAATCGCCCGGGCTTATTCGAACTTTGCCGGAAGTGCACTTGCCAGACCGGGAGTCCTCCCTGCTGCGTCCGGCCTTCACAGCTCAAATCGTAGTCGGTGACGTAGGTAGGATGAAAAACGAGCACCAGAGAGGCCATTCCCAACGTCGCGATATTGTCGGGAAAAGCATCCAGCGCCGTACTCGCGTCGCGAAACTCCTGAACGTCTAGTTCGCCGGGTTTCAACTCCTGGATGGATACCAGATATTTGAAAGTGCGTTTTTCCCTGCGCGTCGCCAGTCCGAACTGGTTCAAGGATTCATGATCCAGAGTTTCCGTCGCGGTGAAACGGTCTACGGTCTTCACAAACTCCTGCACACGCCGTCCCACCTCCCCGCGGATTTGCTCTAGCGGACAAGCGGCGCCACTGGCTTCGACTGGCGGGATGGAATCATCCACGTTGGCCGGAAACCATTTGGGCAGCGCCGCGGAAGGCATCAGCATTTCCTGATGAATGGCAGGCATCGGCAGCGCGGTCGACACCAGAGTCACTTTTTCATCGGATGCGTCTCCCGCTGCTGTACCCTTGCCCGGTCTCCCGCTCAAGGCATCCAGATATCGCTGCGCTGTCACTGCCTGCTCGTGGCTTGGGTGAAGAGCGAGCAAGTCCCGTAACGTCTTGATAGCCTCATCGCGCCGCTGCTCTCCCGCGTACGCCTCGGCCAGCACCAGACGCGCGCCGTTCGCGTCCGTCTTGCCGACCTCCACAGCACGCTGAGCATGTTGCGCGGATTCTTCATACGCTTTCTGTTTCACAAGCACCATCGCGAGCAGTTGATGCGCTCGCCACGAATTGTTGTCAGCTTCGACCGCCTTTTCCAAAACCGTTTTCGCCTGCGGCAGCCTCTGGTCCATCAAATATGTCTCGCCGAGCGCCGTCAAAGAGAGCGCATGGCGTGGATAGAATGAGATAGCCTTTTCCCAACAACGTTGCGCTTCCGCTCGATCATGATTCTGTGCGGCGAGCAACCCCAGGAGATAATTCACGTCGGGATTGTTAGGAGCAATGCGAGCCGCCGCCTCAAAGTGTTTCCGCGCGTCATCCGGCTTGGCAGCCGAAAGTTCTTGCAGCCCCCGGCTGAGTTCTTTCTGCGCCTTGGGAGAAAGTATCGGCGGGCCCATCGACGTAACAGTTTCTTTGGGAGCAGGGTTGCTCGGTCGCAAGGTCAACGTCACGTAACCATGCAAGATGCCCACGAGTTCCACACGCTGTGAATCTGGCGCAAATCCTCCATGATCCAAAACAACGTTATAGACGCCAGTGTTGCTCGGGCGCATCTTGCAAGTTCCGTTTGACCTCGTCTGGCAGTCTGTGTCTACTCCACCTTCGGCGGCCTCCAGTAGAACGTGGATTCCCTCCGGCCCTGGCAAGCCATCCGGGTAGCGCACCTGCACCTCAACCTCCAGCAAGGTCATACTGCTGGAGCTTGTACCACTCCTTTGTGCGTAGGCTGGAGAAATGAAAATCAGGCCGAGCCAGAGAAAACGACGAGAAATCTTACGGAGCGACATGGAATTACTTTCAGACCTGTGTCGCCGCGTGGAAGTGCGCGGGAATTCAACGCGGTGCAGGACGACTAAAGCGTTCTATGCGGAAGAAGATAGCATACATTCGGTGCGGAAATGTCGGCTCGCTTTCGAGGCGTTGGAAGCACGCGCATTGCGCACCTCGGTTCGTCCGTATCTCAGCGGAGTTGCCAACAAACGCCTGAAGGCAAACCTTTTAGGGGCGGGCGAGGGCCTGTTCAGCCCGCATAACCGTTTGCCCATGGGCTCATAGTCACGTAGAATGAAAAGGTTCAGGAGGACGTACCTTAGTGTTGACGATTCGTTTAGCAAGAATTGGTAAGAAGAAAAAGCCCTTTTATCGTGTGGTCGTTATTGAACGCACCCGAGCGCGTGATGGACGAGTTCGTGAAGCGGTAGGGACATACGATCCGCTTAAGAAGCCCGCCGAGATCAAATTGGATTCCGACCGCATCAAGTATTGGCTAGGCGTCGGGGCACAGCCTAGTGACACGGTTCGCAGCTTTATCAAGCAGCAAAAAATTTCATAGTCTACGCTCCAGCTCACGCTCCAGTTCTCGACGTTCACGTTCAAGCCCCGGTCAGCGTATGTTGTGACGCGCCCTCTTTCGAAAGAAACAGGGCGCGTGAAGTTGCTTGAGACTCTTGACGCTAACGCGGGGGAACTTCGATGAAGGAATTGGTCGAGGAGATAGCTCGAGCGCTAGTTGATTATCCGGAAGAAGTAAAGGTGAAAGCGGTCGAAGGATCTCAAGTGACCGTCCTCGAGCTGCGAGTTCATCCCGAGGATCTCGGCAAAGTGATCGGCAGGCAAGGGCGAACCGCGAAGGCCATTCGTACTTTATTGGGTGCCGCGGGCATGAAACTTCATAAGCGCTTTACCCTTGAAATACTGGAAGATTGAGCGATCCGTCTAAAACAAATCAGCGGTGGGTGCAGGTCGCACATATTTTGCGGCCGCGCGGAAATAAGGGCGAAGTTCTAGCGGAACTGCTGACCGATTTTTCCAGCCGTTTCTCCTCGATGAAAACCCTGTATTTGGGAAAGAGCGGCAACGAGCCCCAAGCTCGCGGCTTGCAAAATTTCTGGGTAGATCGCAATCATCCCAATCACGGCATTTTTCACTTTGACGGTTCGGCAAATATTTCCGACGCCGAAAAATTTCGCGACTACGATATTTTCCTTCCTTGGGAGTTGCGCGCCGAGCTGCCTGCGGGCAAATACTTTGTCACCGACCTGATCGGTTGCACGGTATTCGAAATTGGCGACGACAATGTGCAACTGTCGTCTCCGGCTTGCGACGCGGCCCGGGCACCACAAGTGCTGGGCACCGTCACAGACGTAAGCTTCACGGGCGACGCGGTGGGCGGCACTCCTCTGCTGGAAGTCGCAACTCCGCAAGGTCAACTGCTCGTGCCGCTGGCGGACGACATTTGCCTGCGTATTGATGTACTCGCGCGGCGAATCGAAGTAAAGCTTCCGGAAGGGCTCAAGGATTTAAACGCGCAGGAGTAGCCCGTGTGGTGGCGGCTCACGAAGACCGCGATCTTTTCCGTGCTGGCGCCAGGCACTGTGGGCGTGCTGATTCCTTTCTGGCTGCGGCGATCTGCCGCGCATTATTTCCCTGTCCCGCCTCTGCAAATTCCCTTGGGAATACTGATGTTTGTGATCGGCGCCGGCATTTATTTGTGGTGCGCCTGGGATTTTGTGGTGAAGGGATTCGGCACGCCTGCGCCGATCGACGCGCCCAAAGTGTTGGTCGTTCAAGGACTGTATCGCTTCACAAGGAATCCGATGTATGTCGGAGTTTCGTCGATGGTCGTCGGGCAAATGATTTACTGGGGCTCTTCGGCCATAGCTGTTTACCTTCTCTTGGTGATTACCGCGTTTTCGCTCTTCGTTATTTTTTACGAAGAGCCGGCTTTGCGGCGGCAGTTTGGAGCCGCGTACGAGGAATATTGCCGCTGTGTTCCGCGATGGTTCGGGCCTCGGCGCGCTACATGACTTTCGGCCCGCCGCTTCGTTAGACTTGCACTGCATGCGATTCGACCTGATCACCATATTTCCGGAATTTTTTGTTGGACCGCT
>DASXLU010000378.1:0-11378 GCA_036496065.1 Candidatus Acidiferrum sp. | reverse complement strand
CGGCAAATACGCTACTCCACAGCGATAAGCATTCCGCGATGCATCATGACGGACGTAGATCACTTTTGCGGGCACAAAGATAGCGGAAGCTTCGCGAGACTCCTGCGAGAAAGGTACGGCAATCCGGACGATGGCACCCTCCCGGTAGTGGTTATCCGTATTGAAGCTAACACCTCCGCGGGACATATCAATGCAGCGCACGATGTCTTCGCCGAAAGCGTCGGTGCGAACCGAAGCAAAAAAGTTGACCTTGGCGCGAACGCGATCTCGGCGATCCGCAAGAGTTTCGTCTGCGGCTGGCTCAACAGGCACCGGTACGCAAACCGGCAGCGGCTCCAGAACGGCGACAGCGAAGTCCATACTCTTTGCCTTTGTTTTTGTTTTCGCAGCCGGTCGGATTGATGGGCTGGTGCCGGGGAATATCCGCTTCCACATCGTGGATAGCCCGCATTCGGCGCAATAGCGGACGAGTCCACCGTGAATCGCGCAAACGTCGGCTTCATAGTCGCCCTGCTCGAGAGCGATGTCCTGGCCGCAACTACTGCATGCGAGCGAAAGCGTCGGGCTGTCGTTCGCCGACGGTGACGGCGGAGGCGGGGGAAACTCAATCTGCCAGAAATCGATGGTGGGATCGGTGAAGGCTACGCCATAGGTGTGCGCGAAGCCTTCGCTGCCGATTTCTCCAACGACACGCACTTCCACTTCACGATTGGATTCGAGTGAACGTAAGTGTAGTTCCTGCTCGGCGACCAATTTATGAAGAGAGACGATGCCGGCACCGTGAAAGCTCAGCACCACAGTTTTTGTTTCTTCAGAAAAGACCACGCCTTCCGCATCGCTACCAATTAGAACGATGGGAATTTCCCGGGGAATGCGTCCGCTACGACGGACTTTTGTGTTCGTCATCTTGGCAACCTGGGGAAGGGGCCAAGGTATCTACAGATAAATTCTGCGCTTCCTCGCGCGCGGACGGGTGCAATTCTGCAAAATGATGTTGCCAGACAGAAACTGGCCCTTTGGCCGGGCTGGCTATGCCGGTTCCGGGACGGGGACAACTGCGGCGCGTTTCACGAAGCGGAAGAGAGTCGCGTTCGCCAGGATGGTGATCAGCGAAGCAGCAAGAGTGGCGTGATAGACCTCATTGGTGATCAGACCTGCTTGCAGTGAAACCTGCGCCAAAATAAAAGAAAATTCGCCGATTTGCGTTAGGCCAATGCCGACGCGAAACGCCGTATCTTTTGAATACCCGAACAGGCGCACCACTCCGCTCCAGATCAAAAATTTTCCGACTAAAACCAGCGCGATCAAGACGGCGATGATGCGCCAACTGCTGATCCAGGTGCGAGGATCAAGCAGCATACCCACGGTGATAAAGAAAAAGGCCACAAAAATATCGCGGATGGAAATGGTCTGCTGCGCAAGTTTGTGCGTGAAAGGCGATGTGCCCAGGAACAGCCCAGCCACAAACGCGCCGAGAGCTAATGACAGGCCGACAGCTTCGGTGAGCGCGGCGATTCCCATGCAAATGGCTAGAGCTACGAGGAGTGCCAGTTCGTCGTTGCATGTTTTTTGAACTTGCGCCAAAAGTGGAGGCACTAATTTCCACGCAGCCAGGGCAATGGGCACCAGCAACAGCAAAGCTTTACCTATCTTCCAAGCCACCTGGCCGAAGTTGGCGTCCGATGAGGGGGAAAGGCCCGGCAGGAGGACGGTGAGAATGACCACGGCCAAGTCTTCCACCAGCGTGAGCGTTATCATCACACGGCCCGCCCCAGTGGCGATTTCGTTGCGGTCCATCAACAGGCGCATCAGCACCATGGTGCTTGCCACCGAAATAATGCAGCCCACTGCAACGCCCTGGACCAAGGGCCATCCCAGCAGCGCTCCCACGCCGGTTCCTAAAGCGATCGATACAATGATTCCCAAAGGCGCACCGGCCAATGCCACCCATTTCACGCGCAACAATTCGGGGATAGAGAATTCGATGCCCACGGAAAACATCAGTAAGATGACGCCGATCTCCGCCATCGTTTCGAAATTGTGGACGTCGTGGACACGAGGGCCGGGCGTAAGAGGGCTCAATAACAAGCCAGCCAGAACATATCCGAGGAGAATTGGTTGACGCAGGCGCCAAGCCAGCATGCCGCAAACACAAGCACCTGCGAAAACCATGGCTAAATCGCGAAAAATTGCGGCATGGGGACCCAAACGAAGTTCTCCATTTCTGATGAGATGGAGAAAGAGTGTAACACCGCACTGCGCAGAATCACGCGAGAAGGAGTGTTAGAGTTTTACGGAGCGACGATATCTTTGAGTCGGGGCTTGACCTGAACGGCCGCCAAGCTGGCCGCATCCCAGCCGCCGCCAAGAGCCTTGACAAGTAGAACGGTTGTGACCAAGCGCTGTCCCTGGATGATGGCGGCTTCTTGTTCGGTATTCAAGACGATCTGTTGCGCGCTGACGACGTCCAAATAACTTACCAGGCCGCCCACGTAGCGGGAGGTGGCGATGTCCAATTGACGACGCGAGGCTTCAACGGCCGCGGCCTGAGAAACTCGCGCGGCGTCCAAAACCTGCAGACCGGTAATGTCGTCCTGCACCTCGCGAAAAGCATTGAGCACACTGTCGCGGTAATTAGCAACGGAGGCCGTGTAGCCCGCTTCGGTGAATTGCACCTGCGCGCGCCGAGCGCCGCCGGTGAAAATGCTTTGCGCAACGTTCGCGCCAAGCGCCCAGAATCCGCTCTCAGCGTTCACCAGGGAACTTATGTTGGCCGATTGCCAACCACCTTGCCCGTAGAGAACCAGCGAGGGGTAGTAGGCCGCTTTGGCGACGCCGATTTGCGCGTTCGAAACGGCCATCTGGCGCTCGGATTCGGCAATATCGGGGCGGCGCTCGAGCAAATCCGAAGGCAGCGAAGTGTCGAGATTCGGGGGCTCCGCGGCCAGTTCGCGCTGGGCAACATGAAACTCGGGCGCAGGCTTGCCTACTAGTACAGCAATGGCGTCTTCGAACTGCTTGCGCTGCTGTTCAAGCAGAGTCGCCTCCGTTTTCGTGGTTTCGAGCAGCGTTTCTTCCTGCGCGACATCAAGACCGGAAGCCAGCCCGCCGGTATGCCGCGAGTTCACTAGATCAAGGCCCCGTTGCAGAGTGGTGACTGTGCGATTCAGCAGACCGATTTGTGCGTCGTCCTGGCGTAGCGAGAAATAGTCCGCAGCCAATTCGGCGGTGAGAATCAGGCGCACGTTCTCGAGATCAGCAGCGTTGGCCTGGAAGGAAGCTTGTGCGGCCTCGATCGTGCGACGCTTGCGTCCAACCAGATCGACTTCGTAGCTCACGTTGAATGGAATGGAGTAGGAGTTTTGCGTGATCGAGCCAGAGAGGGGAATTCCCGCGCCGGTGGCACGATTTCCGGAATACAGTTGGCGATAGGCCGAGGGATTTACGCCTGCGGTAGGAAAGAGCTGCGCGTTCTGGATCGCCGCCGATGCGCGCGCCTGATCGTAATGCGCTAACGCCACTTTGAGCGTCTGGTTGGACGCGAGAAGATCGTTTTCCAGCGAATTTAAGTCATCGTCGTGAAAAACAGTCCACCAACTTGTTTTTGGAACCGTATCCCTGGGAACAGCCTCGCGCCACGGCTGAGCGATTTCCCACTTTGCAGGAACGGGCGCGACCGGCCGATTGTAATTTGGGCCAACCGTGCAGCCGGCAAACGCTACAGTCGCGAATAGAGCCAGCAGGGTTACGCCGCCAGAATTTTTCCGCTCCAACCGAAATTGCATCAATGAGGTGTCCCCGAGGTTGTAGGCGCGGGAGCAGGGCGTGGTTGTCCGGACGGTGTGGTAGCGGTAGCTGCTGGGGCATTGACAGGAACGGGAGCAGTGGGATTGGCGACTTGCTTTACGTGAACTGGCTGGCCATCTGCAAGTGAGTCTGGAGGATTCAAGACAATCCAGTCGTCGGCCTTCAGTCCGTTCAATACTTCGAGCGTGGTGCCGTAGTCGCGGCCGATCTGCAACGGTTGCAGGCGCGCCCGATTATCAGCGTCGATAATCACGGCGCGAAGCCCTTCCGAGCGAAACAGCAGGGAATTCACGGGCACCTGCAAGCGTTCCGCCTTCACACCGACCTGCAGATGCACTTGCGCGTAACCGCCGGGAAGCAGTTGGCCGGATTTGTTGGGTACGTCGACTTCCGTAAGCAAGGTGCGTGTTGCCTGATCGATGGATTCCGAAGTACGCACGACCTTACCCTGAAATTTTTCTCCGGGATACTGCGTGAGCTCCAGATACGCACCTATACCCGGGCGGATCGCCGCCGCGTAGGTCTCCGGCACATTGACGTAGACGCGCATAGGATCGGTTTGCGCGAGAGAGAAAAGAAGTTGCGTCGTACCACCGTTGCCCGCATTCACAAGAGTTCCGGGATCAACATTCCTGCGGGTGATGACCCCGCTGAATGGCGCGTAGATATGTTTGAACGATTCCAGTTCTTCCAGGCGCCGAACATTAGCCTGGGACGATTGCACGATGGCGCGCTTGGCTGCCAGGTCGCCATCGGCGTTGTCCACCTCTTGCTTAGAGACGCCGTCGGTCTTGAGCAGGTCTCCATAACGAACGGCAGTGATATCGGAGAGGTGAACGTTCGCTTGCGCGGTCGAGAGATCCGCGCGAGCCTGGGAGAGTTGCTGATCGACTTCCGGCGTGTCGATGTCCGCAAGAATTTCGCCTTTAGCGACGCGGCTTCCGATATCCCGGTACCACTTTTTCAGATAGCCGTTGGTGCGGGCATAGATCGGGGATTCGACATAAGGCAGCAAAGTACTGGGCAAAACCAGGCTCTCGTCGCCGGGCTCGGCGCTCGGATGAATTACCGCAACGGTGGGCACGGCGAGCGTCTCCGTGTTCTTGGCGAGTGCTTCGTACTGCGTGCGGCGCTGGAACATCAGGAATGTGCCGGCGACTACCAGCAGAACAACGATTACCAGAAAAGTAATAAAAATATTGCTTTTCTTTGCCGAGGAACTGGCTGTGCTATCCCCAGAGTGAGTTGGGACTTCATTCATTTTTGGTTACTCCGCCTAACATAAAATCGCTTCGTCACACGGTTCCTGGCGCCGTATCAAGTCCCCGCTGCCTTCTGCGTCCCAGCCAACCATGAATAATGGAGAAGACGCAGGGCACGAAAAATAGTGTTGCGACTGTGGCAAAGAGCAAGCCGCCAATCACGGCGCGGCCCAGAGGAGCGTTCTGCTCGCCACCTTCACCGAGTCCGATGGCCATCGGTATCATGCCGATCATCATGGCCAAGGCGGTCATAATTACCGGGCGAACACGCACGAAACCCGCTTCCAGCGCGGCATCGTAAGCGTTCTTGCCTTCGTTAAGCTGCTCGCGCGCAAACGATACCATCAAAATGCTGTTGGCCGTCGCCACACCCATGCACATAATCGCACCCGTAAGTGACGGAACACTTAAAGTTGTGTGAGTGATCAGCAGCATCCAGCAGATACCCGCCAATGCGCCGGGAAGCGCCGTGATAATAATGAACGGATCGAGCCAGGATTGAAAATTCACGACGATCAGCAGGTACGCCAGCACAATGGCTCCCACGAGCCCCACCGCAAGACCAGTGAACGAGGTCGCCATCGTCTGGACCTGCCCGCGTACAAACATGCGGCTTCCCCGCGGAAGTTCCTCCTGCGCCTGCTGCACCAGTTTTTCTGCTTTTCCCGCGACAGCGCCCAAATCGCTCCCCGAAATCGAAGCATAGACGTTGATCATCGGTTGCACGTTGTAATGCGAAATGGAAGCGGGCCGCGCGACAGTGGAGGTGGAAACCAGGTTGGCCAGGATCTGCGGCGCAACACTGGGAGACGGGCTCGTAATCGGCGTATTTTGCAGAGCCTGATAACTGTCTACACGGTATTGCGGCGTCTGCACCGCTACGCTATAGCTGACGCCGTTCTTGGGATCGAGCCAGAAGTTGGGCGAAGTCTGGAAACTGGAAGAAAGGGAAACGAGCACGTTCTGTGCAATGTCGCGCGCTTGCAATCCGACGTATTGCGCGCGGGTACGATCGATGTCCATGTACAGGGTGGGAGCGTCGAACGCTTGCTGCACGTGCACATCCACCGCGCCGGGAATGTGGCGGATTTCGTTGGCTAGCTTCACGCCCAGAGCGTAGTTGGCGGGCTGGTTCATGCCCATAATCTGAATGTCTATGGGGGCAGGAGTGCCGAAGTTCAGAATCTGCGTAACGATATCCGCGGGCTGGAAGAAAAATTGCACACCTGGGAATTCATCGGGTAAGCGCTTGCGCAACTCATCGATGTAAACGCTGGTCGGCCTGTCGCGCTCGGGTTTGAGCTGCACCAGGATTTCGCCGTCAGAAGTGCCAATCGTGCCATTGTTGCTGTACGTGAGGTTAATGCCGGAATACGGCAGCCCGACATTATCCAGAATGGTGACCAGTTCCTTTTCAGGGATGGTCTGGCGAATCACTTGGTTCACCTGGTCGGCCAGTTTGGCCGATTCTTCAATGCGCAAACCGGTGCGAGCGCGCATGTGCAAACGGATTTGCCCGGCATCCACACTGGGGAAGAAGTCACGCCCGAGAAAGAAATTAATCCCCGAAGACAAAACGCAGAAAATCAGGAAACAGATGGAAAACAGCCATGCATGTTCGAGCGCCGAGGAGAGCGCGCTGCGATAGCCATCGCGGAATCGCTCGAATGCGTGTTCGAAAGATTGCTGGTAGCGGCGGAAGAAGCCCATTTTTTCGCCGGCATGCTTGTCCCCCTGGTATTCGTCTTCGGCGGAGAGAAGATACATCGCCATGGTGGGAACGATGGTGCGCGACCACATGTACGACGCGAGCATGGCGAAGATCACCGCCTCAGCGAGAGGCACGAACAGAAACTTAGCGACGCCCGACAAGAAAAACATGGGAATAAACACGATGCAGATGCATAGCGTGGACACAAACGCCGGAACGGCAATTTGCTGCGCGCCGTCGAGAATCGCCTGAACAGTTTCTTTGCCCATGGCCAGGTTGCGGTTGATGTTTTCGATTTCGACCGTGGCGTCGTCAACCAGAATACCGACGGCGAGAGCCAAGCCGCCCAAGGTCATGATGTTGATGGTTTCGCCGAGCGCGCTAAGGCACAGGATGCTGACCAGAATCGAAAGTGGAATCGAAATGGCGATGATCAGCGTGCTTTTCCAATTGCCCAGGAAAAGCAAAATCATGATGGCGGTCAGGCACGCGGCGATCAAGGCTTCCCGCAGCACGCCCTGGATGGCGGCGCGCACGAACAGCGACTGGTCGAAAAATGTAGTGACGTTCAGGCCGTCCGGCAAAGAGGGCGCGTAGTCTTTCAGAGTTTGCTTTACGCGATCGACGATGGAAAGCGTGGAAGCGTTACCCGTTTTATACACGCTCATCAAGACGCCGCGCTTGCCGTTGTTCAGCACAACGTTGGTCTGCGGCGAAAATCCGTCGCGGACATGAGCCACGTCGCGCATGTAAATCGTGGAACCGTTCACGGTTTTCACCGGGAGGTCGTTGAGTTCGGCGACCGTGCGCGGGCTTCCGTTCAGTTCGATGTTGTATTCCAGAACACCCAGCTTAGCCGTGCCGGTGGGAAGAATCAGGTTCTGCGCATTGACCGCGTTGACGATGTCTACAGGCGAGAGTCCTTTGGACTGCAGCGTGGTCGAGTCTATATCGACGGAAACGAGGCGCGATTTTCCGCCGTACGGAAACGGCATCGAGGCACCCTGCACTGTGGCGAGTTGCGTGCGAATGAAGTTGTTGCCGTAGTCGAAGATTTGCTGCTCGCTCAGGCGATCGCTGGTCAATCCAATCTGCAAAACCGGAACGGTCGATGCGGAATAGATAATCACCAATGGCGGTGTGGTGCCGGGAGGGAGGCTGCGCAAAAACGTCTGAGAAATTGCGGTGGTCTGTGCCAGGGCGGTCTGAATGTTGGCGCCGGGCTGGAAGAAGATCTTGACGATTGCGATGCCCGTGAGCGATTGCGATTCGATATGCTCCACGTCGTTAACCAGCACGGTGATGCCGCGTTCGACGTTGGTAGTGATGCGCTGTTCCATTTCCTGAGGCTGCAGCCCGGTGTAGGTCCAAACCGTCGCGATTACCGGAATATTGATTTCAGGAAAAATGTCCGTGGGCGTCCGCATCAACACCACGGGCGTCAGCAGGATGATTACGATGGCCATAACGATAAAGGTGTATGGCCTGGAGAGAGCTAATCGGACAATCCACATATAAAGAGAGAAAAACCTTTACCTGGAAATAGCCAGAGAAAGTCTCTGGATCTGGCCCGCTAAACCCTTAATTTTGAGTTCTATCATTAGACTGTGGCAGGACAGCATTTGGTTACGCGAACGGTGCGCAATGACGAACTCAAACCGGTCTCGCATTAGAATACGCGTTTTTCGCAGTGTAATGCTATACGTGGCGAGGAAAATGGCGGGTTCGATGTCACCCATCATCAGTTTTTTCGATACTTGGCGCGTGCAGGTGGCGTGGGCGGGTTTAAATACGCTAAAGCTTTAGAACCTACTTGTGGTCCATCGTAAAGACCCCATCCCATGACGGCGGCGGCTCATCGAACAAGTAGTCTTGGCAGCGCTTCCAGTATGTGCGCGAGGGGCCATCGTCGGGCCAGCGATCCAGCATCCCTTGAAATGCTGCCTGGGCAGTGCTCCAGTCGCGTTGCTGGTAAAATGCACGCGCTTCGGAAAATTTCTGGAGTTTTGCTTGAAGGTCGGCCCAGAAGCCGTTTCGCTCCAGATCAGACCGCTTGCCGAGAAGTTCGTAAATCCGCACTGGCTGTAGTTTTCCTTTCACACGTATCGAATCAATCTCGCGAAAAAGGAAGTCGCCATCCTTCGCGGAAAGGTACGTAGTCTCGTTCAGCAAAATGTGCGTGCCGTAGTCCTTGTTCAATCCTTCGAGGCGGGACGATAGGTTGACTGCGTCGCCAAGCGCGGTGTACCCGTAGCGCAACGCCGAGCCCATGTTACCGACGCTGGCCACGCCCGAATTCAAGCCGATGCCTATGTCGAGCTTGGGCTTTCCTTCTTTCTCCCATTTCTGCTGGAGTTCCTTCACGCGCTTCATCATGGCCAGAGATGCCTCGCAGGCGTGAATGGCGTGACCGGCTTCTTCGTATGGCGCGCCCCAGAAAGCCATCACCGCATCCCCGATATATTTGTCCAGCGTTCCCTGCGAATCGAAAACGATTTTCGTCATGTCCGAAAGATAGCCGTTCAAGAAAAGCGCCAGTTCCTGTGCGTCGAGTTTCTCCGAAATGGTGGTGAAGCCGCGGATGTCGCTAAACATAACGGTAATTTCAGTTTTGCGCGGTTCGACCAATTGCGGATTGACGAGCAATCGGCGAATCACTTCCGGGCTGAGATATTGTCCGAACGCCGTGCGTACTTTGCGTTTCTCCTTCTCCTCGACGAGAGCGCGATACAAAGAGACCGCCATTACGTTGGCGGTGAGCGTGCCGGCTGGCACTGTGAAGTTCAGCCACCAGCCATGCAAAAACGCCAGGTAAACCAGCGCGGCGAAGGGAATCAGCAGCGCCAAACCGAACCACATCCAACGCGGCGACACCAGCGCCAGCGCGATTCCTAACGGAATGCCAAACAGGAAGATTAGCAGGAGATCGAGCAATTCCTGGTGGACTCCGCGAACCAGGAAACCATTGTTCAGCATGTTGTCGATTACGTTGGCGTGCACTTCGAGTCCCGGATAGTTGATTCCACCATACGGTGGCGTGCGAAGATCGCCGATGCCTGTGGCACTCGCTCCAACAATCACGATTTTGTCTTTGAAGGTTCCCGGTGGGAATTTGCGCTGCACAACGTCGGCAATGGAGTAATACGGATAGGTGCCGCCAGGGCCGCGATAATTGATGAGGACACGGCCTAGATAATCCGGTTTTACGGTCAGCTTGTCGGCAAACTGAATGGAAGCAATTCCGGCAGGCCCATAATTCACCGTGAGCTGCTCGGTCTTCAGGCCAAGATACTGGCGCACGGTTTGGACTTCCAGCGAACCGTAGAGATCGAAATCATCGGGATTGGTGGTGCGCCCGAAGGGAAGAATCAAAAGCCCGCGCCGCAGCACGCCGTCGGCGTCTGAAGAAATGTTGAAGAAGCCGACCAAAGTTTTCTCGTCATTATCCGCAGGGGCAAGTTCGCCGATGTTGGCGATGGTCGCGGAATAAAGCGTGCCTTCGAACTGGTAATTTTGCAGTAGCGAACGAAAATCAGGTTTGCCGCTTGCGGGCGTGATGGCATTGCGATTCAGGGAGTACCACTGCACCATCTCCGCATATTTATCGAGCACCGAGCTGTCGATACCCTGCACTTCTTCCGCGGGAAGATAAAAGTTGCCGAGGACGACGGGACCGAACCGCCGCAGCGCCGCGGCAAATTGCGCGTCTGCATCGAATTCGCGCGCCAAAGTTTGAATTTGCGATTCCAGCGCGGGATCTAGCGGCTTGCCGTCTTTTTGATCTTGCTGCAACTTCGCCAGTAGCGCCCGGATCGGCGCCGCGGTCTGGTCCGGCTTGTCGAAAGTAATGTCGAAGGAAGCGACCTTAGCGCCATCGTCGTGCAATGCGTCGAGCATTTGGCCGAAATATTTGCGTGAGAAGGGCCACTTGCCGAGCACTTCCTGGGAGCGCTGGTCGACTGCCACAACCACAATGCGTGAATCGGGCGGAGTATAGCGAGCCGGCCGGTAGCGGAATCGTGTGTCCAGCGTGTTGTACTCGAAACGCTTCAGGAAATCGAAAAGCGGCGTGCGGCGATCGCCCACGAACGTGAAAATGTACACGAGAAGAGCGGCAATGGTTATGCCAACGCTGATAAGGAAGGAGGCGCGATGTTGCCACCACGAGGAAAATAACTCACGAAGGCGGAATGCCCGCCGCTGCCGTAACCCTTCTTCGGGCGAAGTTGGAGCGACTGGCATTGGCGTTGTGTGACTATTCCCGGAAGATGAAGTTCATGCGCACGCCGCAAACTTCAATCTGATCGCCATCATTCAGGCGCACGGGCCCGGCGATAGGCGCGCCGTTTACCGTAGGAACCTTGTCGCCGGTCCCAAGATAATAGCCATCGTCGCGCTGATTGATCTGCGCCGCCATTTTTGGCTTGAACCAGCCGCGCAAGCGAATCGTGGCCATGGGCGACTTCCCGATAACGGTGAGCTTGTTGGTCAGCACGTATTCTTTCTGATTCACTTTGCCGTTTAGCACGATGAGCGTGGCCATCTTGACGCGGCCAGGAGGCGAAAATTGCGACCGTTCGCCCATCGCGGCGGCCTGC
>DASXLU010000377.1:0-17346 GCA_036496065.1 Candidatus Acidiferrum sp. | reverse complement strand
CAACAGCCACGGCTTCACTGCCGTCGTGAACCCGCCATTACTCGAATCATCCCACTGCATCGGAGTTCTCGCGTTATCGCGGCTGATCTTGCGGATATTCGCCAGAAAAGCCTCGGCGCTCACTTTCTTGGAGACCACATATTCGTTCCACGCGTTCTTCGCCGCGATGTCGTCGAAGTCCTCGATTCCCTTGAAAGGATAATTGGTCATCCCCAACTCATCGCCCTGGTACACAAATGGCGTCCCCTTCAACGTGAACAGCATCGTCGCCAAAAGTTTTGCCGAGGGCACTCGATTCGCGGCGGAGTCATCGCCAAACGACGACACAATTCGCGGATTGTCGTGATTCGACAGAAAAATCGTGTTCCAACTGTGCATGTCCAGCCCGCGATCCTGCTCGCTATAAATCGTCTTCAGCTCCGGAAGCGTCCACTCCCGATAGATATCGTTCTGCTGATTGATACGCACCGCATCAAAATTGAAAATCATGTTCAGCTCGTGGCGTCGCTCGTCCACCAGAAGCGGCGTTTGCTGCAAAGTGACTCCAAACGCCTCACCCACAGTCATCACGTCATACTTCGCCAGCACTTCTCGATTCATCTCCTGCAGATACTCATGCATGTGCGGGCCCGCCGCGTAGATGTATTGCGCGCGCCCGTCGAAATTCGCCGGAAAGTTCGGGAACGTTTGATCCTTCGAAACAAACGGAATCACATCCATGCGGAAGCCGTCGACGCCCTTGTCTAACCAGAACTTCATCAACGCATAAACCTCTTGCCGGACTTTAGGATTGTCCCAGTTCAGATCGGGTTGCTTCTCGGCGAAAAGATGCAGGTAGTGTTCGCCCGTAGCGGGATCCAGCTTCCACGCCGATCCCGAAAAAAACGATGTCCAGTCGTTCGGCGGCCCGCCATTCTTTCCCGGACGCCAGATGTAATAGTCGCGATACGGATTGTCCTTCGACTTGCGGCTCTCCACGAACCAGGCGTGCTCGTCGCTCGTATGGTTCACCACCAAGTCCAGCACCAACTTCATGTTTCGCTGCTTTACGCCCTTCAACAATTCGTCGAAATCGGCCATTGTACCGAACTCTTTCATGATCTTGCGGTAGTCGCGTATGTCGTACCCATTGTCCGCGTTCGGCGAATCGTAGTGCGGGCTCAGCCAGATCACACTCACGCCGAGTCCCTGAATGTAGTCCAGTTCCGACGTGATCCCCTTCAGGTCGCCAATCCCATCTCCGTTCGAATCCTTGAACGATCGCGGATACACCTGATACACCACCGCTTCCTTCCACCACTTCGGCTGATATCTATTCACCGTCGCCGCTGTGCCATTTGCGATCCGCTATTCTCAAATGCTGCCGCTCTCCCACAAGGGCCCATCATCATCGCCAACCCTGCCAACGCGAACAACCAAGTTGCACACCATCTCATGTGACCATCTCCGATAACGACCGACCTTAGCCGTAACTGCCTGCCAGTATAACGAACGCCACCGGCGACTCATCTCTCATGCGAGTGCGCACCAACCAAAAACAAAAACGCCCGAGCCGCTAAGCCCGGGCGTCTTGTAACTCACAACTAGCTACCTCCAGCGCAAGCGCTAGTAGATGTCGTACTGCTCCCAATGCAGCGTGGCGTCCGACTGAATAATGATGTGCTTGTGCGAATTCTGCTCCAGCTCATCAATCAGAATCGATTCGCGCGTCTTCAGTGCCTTGGCGATTTCCGGGTGTACACGCAGCGTCAGGTTCGGCCCTTCGTGATCCGCCACCGCCATCTTGCGTGCTTCCGCCTGAATCTCGTAGCACAGTGTCGGGATCGACTTCACCATCCCCGATCCCGTGCAGTACGGACACGGCTGGCAAAGCACGCGTTCCAGCGCTTGCTTGGTCCGTTTGCGGGTAATGCAAACCAGCCCAAACTCGTTGAACGACAGCGCTTTCGACGGAGCCTTGTCTTGCTCCAGCGCCATCTGCAATGCGCCCAGCACCTTCTCGCGGTTGCGGCGTTCTTCCATGTCGATGAAGTCCACCACGATGATGCCGCCCAGGTCGCGCAGCCGAATCTGCCGCACGATTTCCTTTACGGCTTCCAAGTTGGTCTTGACAATCGTGTCTTCCAGGCGCGTCGAACCCTTGCCGACGAATTTCCCGGTATTCACGTCAATCGCCACCAGCGCTTCGGTATGGTTGATTACGATGTATCCGCCAGACTTCAGCCACACCTTAGCTCGCAGCGCCTTGTCCAGTTCGTGCTGAATCCCGAACTCCTCGAAGATCGGCTGTTCCTTGGTGTATAGCTTCACCTTGCTGACCAGCTTCGGCTGGAACCGGCTGACGAACTCCACCACCTTGCCGTATTCCTCTTCGCTGTCGATCCAGATTCCGGTGAAGTCGTCGCTGACGTAATCGCGCAGGATGCGTTCCACCAGGTTCAAATCGCGGTGCAACAGCGCCGGCGCCTTACGGTCGTCGTGCTTCTGCTTGATCTCGCTCCAGGTCTTGCCCAGGAACTCGATGTCCGTGCGAATTTCGTCGTCGGTTGCGCCACCTGCCGCTGTCCGCACGATGAACCCGCCGGGATAACTGCCACGCGCTTCGCCTACCAGTCTGCGCAAACGCGAACGGTTCTCCGCGCTCGCAATCTTGCGCGAAACTCCGATGTGGTCGATCGTCGGCATGTACACCAGGAAGCGGCCCGGCAACGCCACGTGACTCGTGATGCGTGCGCCCTTCTTGCCCAGTGGTTCCTTGGCGATCTGCACCACCACGTCTTGCCCCGGTTTCAACATTTCCGAAATCAGTTGCGGACGCCGCTGTGGCGCGTGCCCGCCGCCGTGATGTCCACGGTGAGGACCACCGTGCCCGCCTCCCGGCCTGCGTTCGAATCGCCCGCGGCCCCGATCTCCGCCACGGTCTCCTCCGCGATCCGGACCGCGATCTCCTCCCCCACTGCGACGGTCATGCCGGCCTTCGTGCCTGCCGCGAGGACCGCGATCTCCGCCGCGGTCACGGCCGCCACCGCCCCGTTGTGGGCGCTGGAAACGTGAACGTGGATTGCTGCCGATGCGCGCTGAGTCGCGCCGCACAAATTCTTCGCGCGGGGAATTCGGATCCCGCGGAGCGCGCGTTTCGCCCGGCAACAAAACCGCATCTTCTTCTATGACTGTTTCGCTGACCGTTTCGCCGCCAGACGCGCTGACCGCCGCGGCATCTTCCGACGCAATCTGCTCGATTGCATCATCGTGCGCCAAGTCGGCCCGTTCCGCTTCTGTCAGTTCGGCTTGTGGCTCTTCCAGGCTGCCGGAAGCTTGTGTGTGTGCAGCTTCGCCCTCTTCCACGTGTCCGTGGTCCTCGAAAGCGTGATCTTCGGCCGCATGAATCTCTTCATGTCGGTGTTCGGAAAGATCTTCCGCTTCGCTTTCCTCCTCACCCGCCGCGTCGTCTTCTTCTTCCTCGACGTCAAAGTCCGCGCCGCCGACTAACGTGTCGGCGTCCGCGCGCGCTTGCGTCTCTTCATGCTTTGCTTCGACGAGCCGCGCCGACAACGCGCCAAGATCCTCGTCGCTTAATGCTGCCGAACCGTGCTGGTGCAGCACAGCTGGCGTCTCTTCTTCGTGCGACTCGATTGAGGCACCCGGCGCATGCTCTACAGCCTCCGCAGCATGAGCTTCCAACGCGGCGTTTTCCCCTCCCTCTGGATCCCCTTCGGTTTCCGTATCCGCCAAAACCCAATGTGGCAAGCTGCCAGAGAACCGGCGAGGTACACCGGCATTCGGCGTCAGGCCAACCGCGGGCCGTGATGGCGCTTGTTCGAAATTAGGCTGCCGTTCCTCAGGCTCGCGCTCTGCGATCGGCGCCGCTGGAGCCGCCGCGGGCTTCCCGCGATACTTTGCCAGCGATTCGCCCGGCAAAACGATGTCATCTTCCTTTGGCTCGGGAGGCAATGCGCTCGGCGGGCGCTCTGGTGAGGGCGGCCGGCGGTTTTCGTAGCCACGCGAGTCGCGTTCGCCACCTTGCGGCGACGCATATTTCGATGGTGGAAGATTGCGTCCACCGCCCGGGCCGCTTTGATGGCGCTGTCCTCCGCCACCACCGCTGCCACCGCGACGACGTCCCCAACGTCCACGGCGTCCACGGCCGCGATCGCCACCACGGTCACCGCCGCGATCTCCGCGGTCATGGCCTTGCGATGGCCCGCGATCGTTGCCGACGCGCGGGGGATAATTCCTCGTGGGGTTGTAGCTGGGCGCAAAATTCTGCGGTGCGGATGCGTTTGACTCCGGCTGCCGCTCTTCCGGCTCCACAGGCTCGCGTTCTTCCGCGAAGCGTTCGCCTTGCCCTTCACGCAGATCTTCGTGCTGATCCGCGCTGTGCTCGTCCGAGGCGCCGTGCGCTTCTTCGGCACCGTGCTCCGCCATGTGCGGCTCGTCGAGGTGCAAGACCTCTTCGTGCACGCCAGCGGACAACGATTCGCCCGGCAACCGTTCAATCGCCGGACCCGCATGACTTGCCACCACCGGAACCGGCGCATCATGCGCATGCCCGTGATCGTAGTCTTCCAGATTTTCGAAAACGTCGCTCACGTACAGGAAGGCGTCGCCATCTAATCCGATGTCGACGAATGCCGACTGCATGCCTGGCAGGACACGCGTTACTTTTCCTTTATAGATGCTCCCGACGAGCGCGAACTCTTTTTCCCGCTCAATGTAGATTTCGACTAGCTGTCCTTCTTCCAAAATCGCGACCCTTCGCTCGTGCGAGGTCGCCGATATAACCAATTCTTTCGACATGAAAACTCCTTGGGACGCACCGCCGCCGGAACCTCTCTGTCAGAAGTCCAAGGCAAAGCGGCGCCACCCCGATGCTTATCGGGGCACGCTGTCGACAACACTAGTGTTGCGGCATTGCGTTCGTAGCCGGAGGGAGTGGCCGCATGGCGGCCCTCGTGTACCTGAAACCTCATGCTATCGAGGCTAGTCCGTTGCCGGGCTCTTCCCGGGGGAACGGCGGACGATGCTGTCCTCACTCTTTAAGTCCTTCTTACTTACCTACGGCCCAAACTCCATGTAAGAGCCGTTTCACTGGCGCCGCCTCCCTGAACAGAGGTGTGGCGCCTTGACTGGCAATCACCTAGTTAACGAATCGGCGCAGCCGGACATTCATCACCAGGCCTATCGCCAGGAATACAAACAATGTGGCCGATCCTCCGTAGCTCATCAGCGGCAATGGAATACCTGTCACTGGCATTGCTCCGATGACCATAGCCACATTTACTAAAACGTGAAAACCTAGCGCCGCTGTCACGCCCATGACCAGAAACATTCCCGCGCGGTCTTTCGCTCGCTGGGCATTCTGCACCAAACGCAGCAACAACGCCATGTACAGCCCTAAGGCAAGCAGCACTCCCTTGAATCCCTGTTCTTCCGCCCACGCCGACATGATGAAGTCGGAATACCGGACCGGAATATATCCCAGTTGATTCTGGCTGCCGTTGCCGAATCCCTTCCCCCAAAAGCCGCCGGATCCCACAGCGATTTTCGATTGCAGCAGTTGATAGCCGGAGCCCTTGGCATCTTCTTCCGGATGCAGGAACGACGTGATTCTTTCCCGCTGATATGGTTTCAGAATGTGCCGGCTCACCGGAGGATAGAACACCGCTCCTACGAGCAGAAACCCCGCTAGTCCAGCCACTGCCGCGTGTTGCCATTTCAATCCTGCCAAGAAAGCCCCGACTACCAACATGGGCATCAACACCAGGGCGGTGCCAAGATCGGGTTGCTTCAGGATCAATGCCAGTGGTAATCCTACTAAAAGCCCTGCTTTAATCAAGTCCTGCAGGGAAAGCTCATCAGTTCGCACTTCCGCAAAGAAGCGCGCCAATACAATGATTATAATCAATTTGACCAATTCCGACACCTGAAGAAATTCCCCCAGGATCGGAATCCACCGTTTCGCCCCAAACCGCGTGTGTCCCATAAACAGCACTGCCAACAGCGCTACGATGCCGATAATGTATAGTACCGGCGCTTGATCCATAATCAAGTGGTAATCCAGCCGCGACAGCACGAACATCAGCACCGTGCCAATCAGCAGCCAGCGCAGTTGCTTCATGTGCATCCCGGCCAGCGCGCTGCCGTGCGTCGTGGAATACACTTCCACCACGCCAACCGCGCAGATTGCCGCTAGGATAGCCAGCAGCCAATAGTCGTATTCTTTTGATCCTGCCGCGTCTTTTACCATTCCGTTCCTTGCCCGTGCTTATTCCGGACGATCTTTCTTCGCCGTGGCAGTCGGTACCAACACTGCCGTTTCCTCTGGCTTGATCACAGCCTTCGGCTCTTCGACCTGAACATTGTTTGCGACGCCGCGCTCGACGTGTGGCTTCTGGTTCTGTGCGGTCGACTGCCCGTTGCGCTTTTCTTTCTTGTCGTAGTAAGCCTTGATTACGCCCGCCGCGAGTGGTCCTGCCACCGCGCCGCCATGCTCACCCTCTTCCACCAGCACGCTCACCACGATTTCTGGATTGCGTCGCGGCGCGTAACCCACAAACCACGCGTTGTCTTTGAACTTCTTCTGGCCTTTGCCATAGCGGTCTTTCGCAGCGCCGCCAATCACCTGCGCGCTTCCAGATTTGCCGCAAAACTCGATGCCAGGTAGTTTCGAGGCACCCGCCGTGCCGCCCTCGTTCACCACGCCATACATGCCCTGCGTAACTTGCTCAACCGTATCTTCCGCCAGCTGCACATGAGCTTCGCCAACGGTCTGCACATCCTTCAATAAATGAGGCTGCTTGAATATCCCTCCGGAAGCGACGCCGCCGATCATGTAGGCAAGTTGCAGAGGAGTCGCCGTGACCGCGCCTTGTCCAATCGATACAGAAATCGTCTCGCCCGGGTACCACTTCCGGTGAAACACGCGCTGCACCCATTCTTCCGAAGGTACCAGCCCGGTTTCTTCCGACGGCAAGTCAATGCCTGTTTTCGCGCCCAATCCCAGCATCTTTGCGTATTTCGAAATTCGATCGATGCCCATGCGCATTCCTACGTTGTAGAAAAACACGTCGCAGGAATGAACGATTGCCGAGTGAATGCCAACTACTCCGTGGCCGCCCTTGCCAAAAATGTGGCATTTAAACATGCGGCCGTAGAAATTTGCATAGCCTGGGCAAAACGCAGTGAAGCTCTCCGGAGGAACCTTGGACTCCAGCATCGCCGTGGCCATCACAATTTTGAACACAGATCCGGGCGCCAATTGCGCTTGCGTCACGCGATTTAACAGCGGCCGATCCTGGTCCGTGTTCAACCGCAGCCATTCTTGCTTCGAAACGCGAATCGCAAAATCGTTCGGATCCGGCGCGGGCCTGCTCACGAATGCGAGTACTTCTCCGGTGTGCGGATTCAGCGCCACCAGTGCGCCTTTCCGTCCGGCCATGGCCTGCTCGGCCACTTCCTGCAAATCGTAGTCAATCGTCAGCTGAATCTGCTTGCCAGGCACCGCTTCCTGTTGCGACAGGCGCCCCATTTCTTTGCCGACGCTGTTCACAATCACGCGCCGCATGCCGTCTGTGCCTACCAGCAAATCGTTGTATTCTCGCTCCAGGCCGCTTTTCCCAGCCACGTCGCCAGGACGCAAACGGCTATTGCTATCTTCGATTTGTTGCTCGCTGACTTCGCCCACGTATCCGCTGGCATGCGCCATGAATCCGCCCGGCAAATATCGCCGGCGGTGCACCATCAGCATTTCCAGCAAAGGAATATCCGCGCGGTGCGATTCGATGAACGCCACGTCCGCAGGCGTCGCTTCTGGCTTGATCACGATGGGCTGAAATTTCGGCAATGCCGCGGTATTAGCGATCTGTTCGTGCAAATCATCAACCGACAATCCCAATCCATCCGCGATGACCGAAAGATTCTTTTCCACTGCTGCCATGTCGTCTCGAAGCAGCAGCACCGAAAACGATGGATAGTTGTCCACCAGGACGCGCCCGTCGCGATCCAGCATTCTTCCGCGCGGCGCAATAATCGGAATCGACCGAACGCGATTGCGCTCGGCCATCTGCCCATATTTATCGGAGTCGATGATTTGCAGCTTCCAGAACCCCAGAAGCAGCAGCGTGATCATGCCCACGATCACGTAGGAGGATGCAGCTAGCCGCTCTTGCGGCAACCTATTATCGTTGCGGAACCAGTACGACACGCCTATCCTGCGCGCGAGACCTTCCGAATTTCAGGGCTGAGCGGCGCCCGCTCGCGCATTTCCTCTAGCGAATCAATGTGAATTTTTCGGCCAAGAGGCTTGCTCCGCCTCACACAACGCGATAACTCTCCATCGCCGCCAGCCTTCAGATCCGCCAGATCCGTAAGCTGTCTCAAAAGTAGCACTTGCCCCCATGCCGCGCAACCCGTACCAAAGGGCAAGTACCCCACTGATTACCCAATTGTACGCAATCAGTTAGCAGCCTTTTGGCACAGACACTCCTCACCGCAATCGAAATCGCAGCAACCCCAGACCCTGTAAGGGCGTAGCACTGCTGCGCCTCATTCGCCACCATTCCTCGGGTCACAGACATGCTCGTCTGTGCATTCCAACTATCCCTAATATTCCCGCCTCATCTCGAATATCGTCACCTCCGGCCGCACATTGAACCTCACGTGCTCTCCTTTTGCCTTTCGTGCTTTTCCCCCGAATCAACTACAATTCTTAGTTCCCCATGGCCCCACTTTCGCATAAGCCACTTCG
Source organism: Candidatus Acidiferrum sp. (assembly GCA_036496065.1). GTDB lineage: Bacteria > Acidobacteriota > Terriglobia > Acidiferrales > UBA7541 > Acidiferrum. The sequence goes on along the minus strand of DASXLU010000377.1, from coordinate 8,600 downwards.
TCTCGCGCTCATCGGCATGTCTGGCGCGGGCAAGTCCTATTGGACTAAACGCCTAGCGTCCGCCGGATATCCCGCCATTTCCTGCGACGACCAAATCGAAGAGCGCCTCGCATCCACCCTTCAAGGCGGCGGTTTCAACGGCATCAACAGCGTCGCTACGTGGATGGGATGGCCCGATCGCGACACCTACGCCGAGCGCGAGTCACAATATCTCGCCGAAGAAATCGCCGCCCTCGACGAGGCCCTCTCGCATCTCGAAAAAAATCCCACCAGCGAATTGATCCTGGACACCACCGGCAGCGTGATTTATTGCGGTAATAATCAGCTCCATCGCCTCCGCAAACAAATGACCATCGTCTATCTCGCCGCTTCCGCCAATGAGCAACAACTGCTCATCCGCCGCTACCTCGAAGATCCCAAGCCCGTTCTCTGGCGTGGCGCGTTTCAACCAAAACCTGGCGAAACTCCGCGCGATACCGTCGCTCGTTGTTATCCCGCGCTGATTTCCGCTCGCCGTCAAAGCTACGAGGCCCTGGCTCACTGCACCATTCCCGTCGCCTGCTTGCGCGAATTGTCTCTTGCCGCTGAAGCCGCCGGCGCCAACGCTGGCGAACAATTTCTTGGCAAGGTCAGGGAGCAACTTGCAGCCCGCAAATAGCTACATTCCAATGGTGCGCCGCTGAGATACCGCAGCACCGCCGGCAGAGCTCCGCTCACCTCCCTGCGCGGTGCGGTTCTTCGCGGATTGGCGCCCGACGGTGGCTTGTACATGCCGGCCGAAATCGCCCGTCACACGCCCGAAGAACTGGAAGAGTTTCGTCGCCTTCCGTTTACCGAAGTGTGTTTTCGCGTGGTGCGACCCTTTGCCACGCCTGACGTTCCCGAAGAAGTTCTCTGGCAGACAGTCGCCGAAGCCATCAATTTTCCCGTCAAATTAGTTTCTCTCTCGCCCGCTCTGCACATTCTCGAGTTATTCCACGGACCTACGCTGGCCTTCAAGGATTTTGGCGCGCGCTTCATGGCGCGTCTGATGGGCTATTTCGTGCGCGGCGAATCGCGTCAGCTCACCGTGCTCGTCGCTACTTCTGGCGATACCGGCAGCGCCGTGGCTCACGGTTTTCTGCGCGTGCCGGGCATTCGCGTCGTCATTCTGTATCCGTCGAAGCGCATCAGCGAAGCGCAGGAAAAACAATTCACCACGCTCGGCGAAAATATCACCGCGCTCGAAGTAAACGGTTCCTTCGACGATTGCCAGCGCCTCGTCAAGCAGGCCTTCGGCGACGAAGCCTTGAACAAGCGCGCCTTCCTCACGTCCGCCAACTCCATCAACATTGGACGCCTGCTTCCGCAAATGTTCTATCACGTCGCCGCCTACCGCCAGTTGCCCGTAGCCTCCGTTCCTCTGATAGTCGCGGTTCCCAGCGGCAATTTCGGCAATCTCACTGCCGGACTCTTCGCCAAACGCATCGGCCTTCCCGTCGCGCAATTCATCGCCGCTACCAACGCCAACGATGTTGTGCCACAATATCTTTTGACAGGGAATTACACGCCGCGCGCCGCGCAAGCCACCTATTCGAACGCAATGGATGTCGGCAATCCCAACAATTTTCCGCGCCTCCTCGATCTCTGTCGCGGGCGCATCGAAAATGTTCGCCGCGAAATCTGGGGGCACGGCGTTACCGACGCAGAAACTCTCGAGCAGATGCACAACGCCTGGGATCGCTATCGCTACATCGCCGACCCGCACACCGCCGTTGGCATCCACGCCTGGGAGGCTTATCGCAAGGAACATCCAGAACCGTCGCAGGGCCTCGTCCTGGCAACCGCGCATCCCGCAAAATTCGCAGAAATCGTCCAGAAGGGAATCGGCGTCGCCCCGCCACTACCCGAGCGCTTAGCCCGTCACCTGCAGCAACCGAAGCTCTCCCTGCCCATGTCCAATACCTACGACGATCTCAAGCAATTCCTTCTCTCGCACTAGCCGAGTTCCTCGCATTTGTACTGTCCGCTTTCCGAAGCGGGCCGCTTGGCACGCACAACTTTCCGCGCCGCCACCAACTCCGTCATTCCGAACGCAGTGAGGCACTCTTCTCCATCGGACGCTTTTTGTCCGATGAATCTCTCTTCGATTTATACGTTAGCGCCGCACCACACTAGAACCACAACCCCGTCTACCCATTCCTCCGCAACCGGTCCAGCGCCACAAACAACACCGTGCCCACAACCGCGTTGATCGCGGCCGCAATCGCCAGATGAGTCGTAAACCACGGCTCCGTTTGAGCCAGCAGCAATCGGTGCGTCAACAACAAAACCAGGTGGTGCACCACATAAAACGCCATCACCAGCGAAAATCGCGCCGCAGGATGCTCCGTATCCAGCCTCGCCCCAATCGAAGAAGCCAGATACCCAATCACCGTCTTCGCAATCCCATACAATCCTAGCGGCACCGTCGGCCCGCTCAAGCTGTCCTGCAGTAATCCAATCGTCATGCCCAGCAGCAAACCGGTCGACGGGTTCCGCCGGCTCAACCCAAAATAAATCGTTACCAGCAGCGGCAGATCTAAAATCGTAAATTTCGGGAAGTACACTGGCACCATGGTCTGCAGTATCAGCGCCAGAAAAGTCGCCACCACGATCGAGCCGGGGAAAAACTTGTGTACCTCTATGTGCGTTTCGCCGCTGCGCAGTTCGTACGTATCGTTCATGGCTTCTTCACCGCCGCGGCCGGGTCAGATGTGCTGGGTTTGGGGTCGCCCGGAGCGCTCGCTGGCGCAGTTCCGTTCGAACTTGTCGCTTCCGCTTCCTTCGGAAACTCCACGGCAACGCTGGGCTTCAGCAGCACAATCACATCTTCCAGTCGATCCAGTTTCGCCGCCGGCCGCACGCGAACAGTCTTGAATGGGTTCCCAGGCTTTACGTCAATCACTGTCCCCACCGGAATATCCGGCGGAAAAATCTTGTCCATACCGTTGGTAACAACTTTGTCGCCCACATTCACCACATCGTCCGCAGGAACATATTTCAGTGTCAGCATTGGCTCGCCGGTTCCGGCAATCGGTTTCTGGTTTCGCGTCTGCACCAGCATCGCGCCGGCGCCGCTTTCGCGATCGCTCAACAACAGGATTTGCGCGGTGTCGCGATACGTCTCAATCACCTTGCCAACTGCGCCATCCGGCGTAATCACCGGCATGTTACGTTGAATGCCGTCTCGTTCGCCACGATCGATCTCAATCGTGCGGCTTGCTTCCACTGGACTGGCCCCAATCACCCGCGCCCCCACCATCGGCACGCTTTTGTGCGCTTCCCGGAAGTCCATCAGTGCCGCCAAACGGTCCGCCTCGCTGGCCTTGCTATGTAGTTCGGTAATCGTCAGTTTCAGCGCGTCGTTTTCCACGCGTAGCGCTTCATTTTCCCGGGAAGTATTTTGCAGCGCGAAATAATGGTGCCAAACTCCGGCGATTCTTCCGAATCCCCACGCTCCGCTTTTTTCAAATGGAGTTGCCGCGGATATCGCCCACACACGTACTAACCGTCCGCGAGCATCGCGCTTGATCTGCACCGCCAGCAACAAAACCTGTGCCAGAAGCACGGCGGTCAGCAGCGCCGCCGACTTGTGTCTTGAGGGAATTGCCACCATTTTCTATCGTGTCTCGCTATCGGGATTCTGTCGCGGCGTTGCGGGAATTGCTGGGCGCTCTTCCCACCCGCCGCTTCAAATTAAACTGACTACCGCCGAGAGACCGCCGACCATACCTCAACACCGTCATTTCGAACGGAGCCTGCGGAGTGAGAAATCTCTCTTCGATCAATAATTTCGCCCAGAACCACGCGACCATCTCAATCGATACAAACCTGGCGCAAAAGTTTAAAGTCGCTCAGCATCTTGCCGGTTCCCAGCACCACCGATGCCAGCGGATCATCCGCAATTGACACCGGCAACCCGGTTTCTTCGCGAATGCGCTTGTCCAGATTCTTCAGCAACGCTCCGCCACCTGTCAGCACGATGCCGCGGTCGCTGATGTCTGCCGAAAGTTCCGGTGGAGTGCGTTCCAGTGCCACGCGTACTGCATTCAAAATCGTTGCCACACATTCGCTCAGCGCTTCGCGGATTTCACTGTCGTCAATCGTCACTGTCCGCGGTACGCCTTCAATCAGGTTGCGGCCTTTCACTTCCATCGTGAGCGGCTTTTCCAGCGGGTACGCCGAACCAATTTCCATCTTGATCTGTTCTGCGGTGCGCTCGCCGACCAGCAAGTTGTACTTGCGCTTCAGATATTGCATCACGGCTTCGTCCATCTCGTTTCCGGCCACTCGCACAGAACGCGAATACACGATGCCGCTCATCGAAATCACCGCGATGTCGGTGGTTCCTCCGCCAATGTCCACCACCATGTTGCCGGACGGCTCTTCAATTGGCAGGCCTGCGCCAATCGCCGCGGCCATCGCCTGCTCCACCAGGTACACTTCGCTCGCTCGTGCGCGATACGCAGAGTCTTGCACCGCGCGTTTTTCCACCGGCGTAATTTCGCTTGGCACTCCGATCACAATTCGCGGATGCACCAGCACGCGCCGGTTATGCGCTTTCTGAATAAAGTACGTCAGCATTTTTTCGGTGACTTTGAAGTCCGCGATCACGCCGTCTTTCATTGGCTTGATGGCCACCACGTTGCCCGGCGTGCGTCCCAGCATGTCTTTTGCTTCGCGTCCCACCGCCACCACTTCGCCGCTCGACTTATTAATCGCCACGATCGACGGCTCATTCACCACAATGCCTTTGCCGTGCGAGAACACCAGCGTGTTCGCCGTCCCCAGATCTATCGCGAGGTCAGAAGAAAACAGACTGAACACCGACCTCAGGTTGTAACCGTTCTTATTCATTACCGCGTTCCCCCTGCGGAGAGGATCCTGCTCGGTAGGATCTCCGCGTGCGGATTCCACCCGTGCAACTTCCTATTGTCGCTGGATTCACCGGCGCACGCAAAAGTGCTCCCCGGCGTTTCCCTCAAAACTTACTTCGGCACTACGATGGAAACTTGTTTCATGGCCGTTCCGCCGCGCCGGTTCGAGCCAATCACCACGATGGTGTGCTGTCCCGGATCCAGCGGTTCGGTGAAATGCCGGAAGCTGCCGTCCGATGAAATGTTCGCCACTGGCTGGCCATTAATGATCAGCGCCGCTCCGGGTTCCGCCTTGCCGATGATCTCCGCCACGCGCCCGTGAATCTGCGCCGGCTCGATCTGCAGCAGCATCCCTTGTTCTTTGCCTTGCGCTACCAAGGTGAATTTAAACATCTCGCTGTATTCGCTGGTTTCTTTCTTGGCATTCGACGCCGACACATTCCAGAAATAATCTCCCGCTTCCAATCCGGAAACTTCCGCGCTCGTCCCCGTAACCTTTATCTCTGGCTTCGCCAGCTTGGTGAACATTGTCGTCGGGCTGATGCGTAACGTATAGCTGATGGCCTCGTCGATCGGCTGCCATTCGAAATGAATTTGCGCTGTCTTGGGAGTCTCCGAAATAATTGGCGCCAGATTCAATGGCGCCACCAGCGCGGGCGGCGCCAGCACGTTGCTCTTCTGTATCGCTCCGCCAGAAGGGAAGCTCACCTTCTCCCATTGCGTCAGCTCGATCTTTTCTCCGCCGCGTTGCACTTCCGCCGAACCAGTCGCCACCGTGATTTCGTGTTCGTTCTTCTGCGGATCGTTCTTCACCGTCGCTCGGCTGTTTTGCTTCATGAACGCCGTGGCATCTTCCACGCTGACCGCCGCTTGCGAATCTCTCGAAGACCACATCGGCGTCGCCAGGTCCACCGCACCGGTGTTGATACGCACCGCCGTATTCGAGTGATCGCGCGTTACGTTATTTTCTTCCACGGTTACCAGCGTTTCCGCCTTCACCGTATATTCCGTGCCGTCCGCAAACGTCATGCGCGCGATGCCGTCCGACCCGGTTTGAATCAAATCGCCTTTATCTAACGCCGTGTGATAATCCGCGTCCACCCAGGTTACCGAATTTACTTTCTTCACCTGAACGTGCCCGTCCAGGTTCACAAATTTTGCCTGCGTCTGCGCCAGCGTCATTCCTTCTGTTTCGGTCGTGTCCAGCGCCTTCGACAACTTCGTCGTTATCAGCGTGGTCCAATCGGGCTTAGCCAGGTACAAGGCTGCAACCACAATCGCTACGAGTATAAAGACGTAGAGCGCAACCGTCTTGTAGGTCACCGCATGCCAATACACTTCTACGCGATGTATTTTCGGCGCCGCCTGTGGTGTTGGCGGCGCTATCGGGCGTCGTGGATCGATGGGCGTTTGCGTAGGCACAGGAATAGACCGCTGCGATTGCTCCAATTTCGAAGTTAGCACACCGCTGTTCCCGCAGCCGAAGTCCCCACGCACCCCGTACTCAATCAACAAATAGCTTTTCCGCCGCTAACCCACACGTGGCACAGACACTCTTGTGGCACAGCCATTCCGGGCTGTGCTCTTGGGTTTGTCCCTCCCCGCAAAGTCTCAATGTCACCATCTCACCTGCAGACCCCGATCCCTCACCTCGCCCCTACACCCTTCCCCCGCTCAAAAAATCTCCTCTTGTCAAAATCCCGCCCCACCGCCACATCAAAAAACCCCACCATCATCTCGTCGTACGTCTGCTCGCCCCAGCGCACCGCCGCCGTCGGGTCCGGATTGTGCGGATTCACCTTCGAATTATCAAACCATGCCACTGCCTGCAGCTCCGTCCCAGCCTTCAACAGCAGCGGCTCCGCCAACCGGTACGTCATTTGCCAGTGGAAGTGATAATTCACCCGCAACAGCGGCGTAATCCGCTTGTCTGCGCCAACAATGTTGTACTCAAAGCGCTTCCCCCGCAGATGCATGTGCGGGAAAAAGCTCAATAACAACGCCTCATTCGGCAGCGTGCCGCGCGCTTCCACCCGATAATCCGGCACCCCCGGCGGAATCACAAAATGATCGTTCGTTAATTGCAGCGTCAGCACGCGCCGCGTTACCGGCTCCTTCGCGAAGATCAATCCGATTCGGCTCGTATCCTCCCCATCCTTCCCGTTCGTCGTGTAGTGCATCTGGAAGACCAGGTCCGATCCAGCCGGAATATATTTCGCCATTCCGCTGACCCAATTGTCCGGCGTACTCCCAGGCGCATACACCAGCAGAATGTCGCTATCCGTCCACATCGCGTCCCGTCGGTCCTCCGCACTCGTCAGCATCGATGCGGTGAACGGTTTGCCCACTGGCGCGTGCCGCAGCCATTGCGATTCCGGAGGCCGCACATACACCACGCCGTGATGCACGTTTTGCGGCAGCCCCGGCAGAATCTCCGAACTCTGCACCCAGCGCCCTTCCTGGAAGTTTGTCGGCACAATTTCGTAGGTGTACTCGACTTCTCCCGTCGCGGGTAGCTTCACCGGCTCAGGCATCTTTACTTCAACGTCCGGCGCGGTTATCGTCCAACGATCCGCCCACTTTTTAGCCGGCGGCGCCTGCCCGGTATTCCCCGCCGGCGCATTAGCCTTGGCCCACGCGGCAAGTAGCGCAATCTGCGCGTCCGTCAACGACGGATCGTTCGAAAATTTCCCCACACTCGGATCAGCGAACCACGGCGGCATCGTTCGCTTTTCCGCTGCGAGGCGAATCGCCTCAGCGTAAGGCCGCACCTGTTCATATGTTTCGAACGCCATCGGCGCGATCCCACCCGCCCGGTGGCACACCTGGCAATGCTCCCGCAACACCGGCAGCACATCGTCATAAAATGTAGGCGCACCGTTCTCCGCGCTTTTGCCTTCCGCGCCGGCCCAGCCTCCAACCATCAGCAGCGCCATGCCCGCGATTGCAAGCACCAGCGCGCCAATATTCAAAAACATTCTCACCAGCAATGAACCTCTCGCCTCATTCTCTCGTATCCTTCAACGGAGTCGGATGCTACCAGTTCGCCTTTATCCAGAATTGTCGATACACTTCGGCTCACGGTTCACCAATCCTCATCGTCTATTAGGCAGACAAGGGGCGCCCATGAACTCAACCATCGTTCGAAAACTTGCCGCAATTTCTTTGACGCTGTTTTTCTCCATCGCGAACGCGGCCCTCGCGCAAACGCCACCGGCTTCTTCCGTCGAGTCGCGCCGCAAGGCCCTCGATGCCCTCATCGCCGAGCAGTGGGAATATAAGTTGCGCACGAGCCCACTCTACGCCTCCATGCTGGGCGACAAGCGGTGGAATGACAAGATCGACGATTTCTCCCAGGAAGCCATCGACAAAGACTTGCAGGAAACGCAAAAGTTTCTCACCCGCTTCGATGCCATCGACACTTCCGGCTTTCCCGTGCAGGAAGCGCTAAACAAAGATCTAATGGTCCGCGACCTGAAAGATCAGCTCGAAGGCGCGCGTTTCAAACCCTGGGAAATGCCGGTCGACCAGAATTCCGGCATTCACATCGATCTGCCCCAATTCGTCAACATTCTTTCCTTCCAAACCGTGAAAGATTACGAGGACTACATTTCGCGCCTTAAGCAAGTCCCCCGCATCATGGACCAGACCATGATCCAAATGCGCAAGGGCATGGCCGAAAATCGCATGCCTCCCAAATTT
>DASXLU010000376.1:0-18235 GCA_036496065.1 Candidatus Acidiferrum sp. | reverse complement strand
GATTGTCGGCTGGATGAATGCACCAGCGCTTTTAAGTCAGGACAAGACTCCGGCGCAGAATCCCGCGCCTCAGCAGGAGATCAAATACAGTCAGGATCCGGACGCGGCGAAGCACATGACTCTGCTGCTGAAGGATTTTGATCCGAAATCGATGCTACACAGTTCGGTCCATGAAGTGCCGCGAGCAAAGTTTCCCGTGATTGACGTTCATAACCACGTCAACGATGCGGGCGGCGTTCACGGGGAAGAGATCGCGCCGGCAGAGGTCGTTCGCCGAATGGATAAAGCCAATGTCCAGAAGATCGTGATTCTCACAGGCATGTGGGGCGACAAACTGCAGGGTGTTCTAGACAAAATGGTAAAGCCGTACCCGGATCGGTTTATCGTGTTCGCACAATATGACTGGAGCAAAATCGACGATCCGAACTTTAGCGCTGAGATGGTGGCGCAGCTGGACGACGCGGTTCGTCGCGGGGCACGCGGGCTAAAAGTGCTAAAGGATCTCGGCTTGGGCGTGAAGGATCGTTCGGGGAAGTTTGTGGCTATTGATGACCCGCGGCTCGATCCGGTGTGGGAAGAATGCGGGCGACTCGGGATTCCTGTGGCGATTCATTCGACCGATCCGGAGGCGTTTTTTACTCCGATCGATGCGCACAATGAACGTTATGAGGAATTGATCAGCAATCCTACATGGAGTTTTTACGGGCCGCAGTTCCCTTCGAAAGAAACATTGTTGGCCGAGCGCAATCACGTATTCGAAAAGCATCCGCACACGACCTTCATTGCACTGCATGTGGCGAACTGGCCGGAAAACCTGGACGCCGTTTCCGGCTGGCTCGACAAATATCCGAATATGTACGTGGAATTTGGCGCGCGCGAAGCGGAAATGGGCCGCCAGCCCCTTCGTGCACGCAAATTCTTTTTGGACTACCAAGACAGGATTCTTTTCGGCACGGACAGCGAGCCAGAGGAAGCGATGTACGCCAACTATTTTCGTTGGCTAGAGACGGCCGATGAGTATTTTCCGTACTGGGGCTACCCAGGACAGGGTCGCTGGGAGATTTACGGGATGGAGCTGCCGGATGGGGTGCTGGAAAAGGTGTACCACAAGAATGCAGAGAAGGTTTTCGCGCAATTCAAAGGATCACACTGACATGCTTAGCGCTGCTTTTGTCTCCGTCTGTAAGATATCCGTGCGTTGGACGAAAATTGCCTTGCTCGCCGGAGCTCTCTGCTTGGCATTGACAGGCTGCGAGAAGACTGACGAGTCGAAGCAAGTGGCGAAACCAGCCGAGTCTGTCGTCAACGTCAAAGTCAGCTCAGACGGTGTCGTTGCGGAGACTCCTTCGGCTAAATTCTTGCTGACGCCGTCGGGCCTGCTTATGGCTTCGCTGGCAGCAAATCAGTCGGCCGCGAGTCTTGAGGCAAAGTCCGCAACTCCTTCGCAGATTGTCAAAATTGGGGAGTCGGAATTCCCGGGCGTTGTGCTGGACATATCGCAGGCTCAAGTGGGCGCGGCTGGCGGAAAAATTGGAGCGCTCGGCAAGCGAATCGTCGTGAACGGAAAAGTTCCCGGCACTTCGCTCAGCGAAGCTCTAAGCGTGGAGATTTACGACGACTTCCCGAATCTCGCGTTGCTTTCCGTCAGCATTCATAACGATGGCCAGTCCGATGTATCGCTGGATTCCGTTACGTTGCAGCGGCACATGTTTGCAACGAAGACGAGTCCGAACGGCGACGCCAACGGTGATTTGTGGACATTTCAAGGATCGAGTCTGAATTGGGGTAAAGACGAAACATTTCTCCTGCCGGCCAAGTTCTCTCAGGAAAATCCGTTTGGCAAGCCGGTTCCTGTCAAAGACGATCTCGGCGCCGTCGGTGGAGGCATTCCTGTTGTTGCGTTCTGGAACCGCGATGTGGGAGAAGCGATCGGCCACGTGGAAACGATCCCGCTCACTCTTTCCATTCCAGTGCAAACGACTGGAAAAGGTGAGGTCGAAGCCGGCGTAAGGATGCCCGCAAACGTTTTACTGAAACCGGGCGAAGTGTTTTCCACGCCGCGAACGTTTCTGGCGATCTATACAGGGGACTTTTACGAGCCTCTGAACTTGTGGTCTCGCGTGATCGACAAAGAAGGACTGACGAAGCCTGCGAACAACGATGAAGATTACAAAGTTAGCTGGTGCGGATGGGGATACGAGTTTGGCGTGACGCCGAAGCAGATGCTGGACACCATTCCGAAACTCAAAGATCTGGACATTCACTGGGCCACACTGGATGACGGCTGGTTCAATAATTACGGAGATTGGCAGCCGCATGCACCAGTCTTTGCCGGCGATGCGATTCCGGACATGGTGCGCAAGTTTCACGACCAAGGAATCAAGATGCAAGTGTGGTGGCTGCCCTTGGGCGTCGAAGACGGACATTACGGCTACGGCGGACGAAAGTACGTAGTGTCGGAAGTCCTGAAGCAACATCCCGACTGGCTGATTCTCGACAAGCAAGGAAAGCCGGCGCGAATGGCGCGCAATCTCGCGACGCTATGTCCCGCGCTTCCCGAGGTGCAGGCCTACTACAAGCAAGTCACCGAACGATTCATTCGAGATTGGGGATTTGACGGGCACAAGCTGGACAACATCTGGTCAACGCCGATGTGCTACAACCCGAAGCACCACCACAAGAGTCCATACGATTCCGTGTACGCAATGGCCGACGTGTACAAAACGATTTTCGAAACGACGCGCGCGTTGAAGCCGGAAAGTGTTACGCAGAGTTGCCCGTGCGGCACGCCGCCAAATCTGGCATGGCTGCGCTACATGGACCAAGCCGTGACCGCCGATCCTGTTGGCTCGATTCAAGTGCGCCGGCGCGTGAAGATGTACAAAGCGCTGCTCGGACCGCGCGCCGCCGTCTATGGTGACCACGTTGAGTTGACGCGTATCACCGGGGCGTCGACCAACAACGAACAAGACACGGGCGATGATTTCGCCTCGACCTTGGGCACTGGCGGCGTATTGGGCACGAAGTTCACGTGGCCGGATTACGGGCCGAAATTCAAGAACGCCAACTTGACACCGGAGAAAGATGCCCACTGGAAGCAATGGATCGGTCTCTACAACGAGAAAATGCTTTCGAAGGGAAACTTTCTGGACCTATATGTGTATGGCTTTGATGTGCCGGAAGCGTACGCGATCGAGAAGGACGCGACTTACTACTACGCATTCTACGCTCCCGAAACGCTGAACCATGGCAAAACTAGTCGCGTGAATGGCGGCGTGTGGACCGGAACTGTAGAGTTGCGCGGGTTGCCATCCAACAAGACGTTTCATGTGACGGACTACGTTCATCAAAAGGATCTTGGAAACATCACCGGACCCGTCGGCAAGCTGGACGTGAAATTCACAGACAATTTGCTGCTCGAAGCGACACCGGTTCGCTGAACCGATTAGCGCAGGCTTTGCGACGGTATGTTTGTCGAAGACGCCAAGCTTGTCGCGTGTTTGCGCAAGAATGCTTCGCGATGAGCCGAGTCACGAAAAGCTTCTGTTCCACCTGCGCGCGTGACTGAGAGACTCGCGGCAATATTGGCGAATTTCAGGCAATCTTCCACTTTGGCTCCGCGGATAAATTGATGAACAAATCCCGCGTCAAAGGTATCTCCGGCGCCGACAGGGTCAATCACATCCACCATCGGCGGATAAGCTGTGAACTTGTCTTTGCCGGCGTGTGCTACTGCGCCTTGCGGTCCACGTTTGATCACCAGCACCGGCACTTTCTTTGCGAGTGCCTCCGCCGCCTTGATGGGGTCATCCGTTTGCGCCAGCTTGCACAATTCCCTTTCATTGGGCAAAAGAATGTCGATATAACGCAGCAGGAGTTGGATATCGCCGCTCCACCGGCCCTCAGGATCGTCATTCGTATCCAGAGAGGTGGTTAGTCCCGCATCTTTGGCCTTGCGAAAGATTTCGATGAAGTGCGGCCGCAGCCCTTTTTGTAGGAAATAAGAAGAGACATGCAGGTGCTTGGCGTTGAAAACGTAGTTCAGATCCAGTTCCGCCTGGGACATGTCATACATCGTGCCAGGATAAGTAAGGATGTAGCGCTCTTTGCGTTGCGGCAGAATGACGGTTAGCCCGGTCGTCTTGCCTTTAAGTTTTTTTACATGAGACATGTCCACGCCGCTGGAGGATAGCCGCTGCACGCAAATTTCGCCAAAGGGATCGTCTCCGATGCACGAACTAAAGGCGACCTTATTTCCAAGAAGCGCCAGATTGTGCCCGAAGATAGCCGAAGAACTCCCCAGCGTTATGCTCAAATTTTTGGCCAGATGTTCGCGCTCCAGCACGAGAGTTTCGGGCAGGCCGTACAAGATCAAGTCGAGATTCAATTCGCCAATCACACTGACATCAAAGGATGGCACGTGGTCGTCTCCTTGTTGTTAATCCAAAATCACCACACGAGTGAGGTTCTTGGGCTCGTCGGGGTTCAGTCCCTTGCCGAGGCCGGTGAAGAATCCTAAGAGCTGCGCGGGAACGGTAAATGGAGCCAGGAGCGCCAACTCATTTACGACGATCTTCATTTCAATTATGAGATCGCTCGAACGCGAGATGTTTTCCGTGGCGTGATTGCACACCGCGATAGTTACTCCACCAAGCTCTTTCATTTCCTGGAGGACTTCCGACTCCAATTGCTTGGCTGTTTCACTCAAAAAGAAAGTCAGGCACGTACGCGGCGTAACGATGGACTTTGGGCCGTGACGAAACTCAAGCGCGTGGAAAAATTGACTATAGGAACAAGACATCTCCATTACCTTTAGCGCCGCTTCACGCGCGATTGCGTGGAAAGGGCCCTGGCCAAGAAAAACATAATCTTCAAAGCTGTGGCTGCTTACGAAAGACTCTATTTTCTCGGCCAGTGAAGGAATCCGTTCAGCATACTGCTGCGCCGTTTCTGCCAGGCTTTGGATGAAGGCTTCGTTGCCGCTACGCCGCGCAGCCAGATACTGCAAGCCGATCAACATGCTCGTAAACGAACGCGTCATGACGGTACTTTTTTCTTCCGCAGCCTTTAATACGATGGTCGCGTCGCATTCCGCTTCGAGAGCGCTTCGTTCCGCACAGGTCACTCCCACCGTTGGCACCTTAAGCGTGCGCCTCAGAGTGCTTGCGGCACGAACGGCTTCGGACGTGCGCCCTGAACGTGAAATCACCACGGCTTGCACTGGCGTTGATTCCGCTTGGCTAAGCGAAGGGTAGAGCAGGATTTCGGAGCCGGGAACCGCTCGCGCTTTCTCGCCGGTCAATAGTGTCCAGGTAGCGGCGGCAGCCTCGGCAAGATAGAAACTTGTTCCGCATCCCACGAAAAGCCAAGAACGCACACTGGCGCTGGCCTTTAGAATTTGCTCGCCGGCCGCGCTTTCCCTCAATTCTTGCAGAGTAGCCAGCCATACGCTGCCTTGCGACAGGATTTCGTTCCAAGTTTCGGATTGCCGATTCTCTACATTGTTAGTTGCCATGAATAATCTTTCCGACTCCAGATTTTTCCGCAATCTAAACCAAGGTTACTTCAATGTCTGCATCGCGAAGCGCCTTCAAGTCATGCTTGGAAATATTTTTGTCGGTGATGGCCTCGTGTACGGAAGAGGTCGGCATTATGAGCGAAAGGCTGCGGTGGCCAAACTTGCTGGAATCGCAAACGACGACCGTGCGCCGCGCAGAGTCTGCCATGGCACGATTCACGCGCGCTTCCAGAAGATTGGGTGTCGTGAGGCCGTAGCTTAGGTCAAAACCGTCGACGCCCAGAAAAAGCAGGTCCGCACTTAGCTTGCGAAGCGACTCTTCGGCAAGCGGCCCGACCAGGGAGTACGAATTTTGCCGGAGGACGCCTCCCGTCAGAATTACCTCCACAGCGGAATCAGCCAATTCCGCGGCGATATTTGTAGCGTTTGTGATGATCGTCAGATTCTTGATGTCGCGGCACGAGCGGGCGATTGCCGTTGTGGTGGTGCCGGAATCAAGAATGATTACCTGGCCCTTGCGAACCCTTTGCGCCGCGGCTGCAGCGATGCGAATTTTCTCCTGACGATGTTGCCGGGCCTTTTCCTCGAGAGGACTATCCTTCAGAGCGCCGGTTCCCTTCGGAAGCGCGCCCCCATGGGTCCTCTCAAGTTGTCCATCGTGATGCAGGTATTCCAGGTCTTTGCGAATCGTAATCTGTGAGGTGCGAAAGTGCTTGGAGAGATCCCGCACGAGCACACGGCCGTCGCTGCGCAACATTTCCAGGATTTCGCGGCGGCGTTCTTCACTCAACATTTGTCAGAAATCCTGGCCTTTCCGGGAGCTACTGCAATGTTTCTACTTGAATCTCGCGTTTCAGTCGCTCTATATCTTCGGCGCGGGCAAGCCCGGGACCTTCCGCAAGACAGTTGGCTGCTCCACACGCCGCCGCGAGCCGCACCGATTCGGCAGGCGAGAATCCGTGCGCTGCCCCGAAGGCGAATCCTGCAAGACTAGAGTCTCCGCTTCCTACGGTCGATCTCGGCTTTAGCGCCGGACCCTTGGCAAAAAGAGTGGCACCCTTCTGCTTTGCGGCGGCGCAGACTAATCCACGTTCTCCGAGACTAATTGCACCGGCGAGCGCACCCGCCTCCAGAAGTTGTGCGAGCGTTGCTTCAGCAGGCCGGGCACTCTCGATCTTCCGGCCACTCCAGGCTTCGGCTTCTTGCTGGTTCGGCTTCACAAAATCGGGCTTGGCTGCTAGTGCTAGCTTGAGCGGCTCGCCGCTACTATCCACAAAAGCGCGGCCGCGAAATTCGTGAGTGACGCGCACTAACCTTGCGTAAAAATCAGGCGGTACTCCCGCTGGCAAACTTCCCGACAGAATCACGATGGACTGAGGAGAAGTTGCCAATAGCCTCCCGAAGCGGTCTTCGCACTGCTGAAGTTCGGATGGTGTTACTACGTGTCCCGGCTCCAGGATTTCCGTCACCTGTCCAGCGTGAACCAGTTCCAAATTTGTTCGCGTGCTGCCCGCCACCGGTATCGATTCCGTTCGAATCGAAAGTGCGCGAAGCCCATTCAGCAAGGCAGCGCCGGTCGCTCCACCCGCAAACCCCAACCACACCGGATCCGCACCTAGTGTCCGCAGAACCATGGCCACGTGAGCTGCTTTGCCTCCTGGAGCAGCCACCGCCTCAACTGCGCGATTCACCTGGCCGACGCGCAACTCGTGCAGCACGAGCCGTTTGTCTATCGCCGGATTCAGGCTCACACAGAGAAGCATGTCCGCCTTAAGCTCCAGCTACTTTACGAAATGCGAACCACGGCGTAGCCCCGGTAATGCGCTGATTAACTGCTTGAATATTCTGAATGCCCTCGTGGCTCAGCCACTCATCCAGTGCTGCACGGCCTCGTTCCACAAATACAGCAACACCATCTTTCCAGGTAGCTCTTCCGCACAACACACCGGAAAACGGCACCTTTGCTTCGGTCGCGAGCTCCAGGCCGAACTGAAATGTAGCGTTGCTCACACCTTCGGATAAATAAATAAACGGAACTCTCGCCAATTCGGACACACGAAGGAACTCGTTTTTCGCATGTTCGCGCGTATACGCAATTTGCCCTGAGTTGGCGGGCGACCCTTCGACAAAACTCAAACTCACAGGCATTCCAACCTTAAGGATATCGACGCGATACTGAGGTTTTGAGTATTCCTCAATTCCCGCAGCCA
Organism: Candidatus Acidiferrum sp.; assembly: GCA_036496065.1. Taxonomy (GTDB): domain Bacteria; phylum Acidobacteriota; class Terriglobia; order Acidiferrales; family UBA7541; genus Acidiferrum. Next base: position 10,507 of record DASXLU010000376.1, on the reverse strand, counting down.
CAATTTCGTGTTTTATACGCGCGAACTCCAAACTCTTTTCGTCCATCTCTTCGCGATAGCTGACGAGTTCCAGAAAAAATGGGACGGCTGCCGCTGCGCATTCCGTACCTACTCTTTCGATGAATGCATTCTTCTGGGCAGTGATTTCGACGGCAGACGTATTCGAATAGTACAAAAGAAGCTTAACGCCATTGGCTCCGGCCTCTACGAGCCGTTGCGCAGTCCAGCCTTTCAGCAAGCGCGGCAATCTGCCTGGTACATTCTTGTGGTAGCCCGTTTGCTCGTAAGCCAGCAACAGTCCAGCGGTTTTGGCGCGAAGCTTGGCAGCGGGCAGGCCCACTTCCGGGTCCAAGAGAATCGAGCTGGCGTAGGGCGTGAGGATCGTGCTGACAGCCTCTTTGAATTCAATCAGCTTTTCTGCCGGAATATTCGCGGCGTCGGCATTCATCGCGCGTGCGAACAAACTTCGCAGTGCCGATCGCTGGTCGATGGCCAGCGCGGCAACGATGCCACGCGAGTCCGCAAGCACCTCGAGCCCTTCTTGTTTGCCAGAGACTCCCGACGAGGTCATGACCGATGTCTCATTTTTCTGCTTGTATCCAGACTACCGCTCCACGCTCAACGGGCGGCAATGTAAATTCCGTCTGGCTCGCCTTCTTTAATCCGTGCAATGTTTGTGGCTCGCCCAGAAAAGGCAGGTAGACAAGAGTATTCCCCATCGTCGCCGGAACGGTAATTTTGATGCCTGAGACGGGAGTGGGGATCGCGACTTTACTTGGAATCAGGCCACCAAAGTTTGCAAGAAACACGTGCGGCGCGCCGTTCACATTGGCAACGTTCGTGGCGACTGTGGAAGGCGCGTCAATCATAATTTGCTGATCGTTCTTGAGAGCTTCTAAGAAATCGACCGGTATATCTTTGGAGCCCTGCGTGAAGTCGCGCTGCAGCCCGTCCAAATATGCCTTGGCCGGGCAATCCGCAATCCGCATGATATTCGAGGCAGCCGGCAATGCGGTAGCATCCTGACCGGTAACAATAATCCGGCCTCCCAGTTTGCTGAAGCTCGCAAGAGAATCTTTTTCGGATGCGCTCAAGTTGCTGACATTTGGCAACACCAGAACTTTCCCATGAAACTCCGAAAGGGTTCTAGGCGTGACCACTTGAAATTCGCGATGAGCTTGCAGGAGTAGCACCAGCAGCCCGCGATAGGATGGCAAGAAGTTCTGTGCATCATAGTCGCGGCTTTTTGGCGAGAAATAAACGCCTATCGGCTGAATCGGCACGCGCGGCAGGTACAGACTCTTCTCGTTCTTCTCAATCCACGCAAAAATCTCCGCGCGGGTGGCTTCATCATTGGAACCCGCCATGGAGTGACCGGGCGCATCCCAAAAATTCGCGCCGGCGATAACCTGCGACATCGCCAGATTCTTCATGGCCTGTCGCGCATCGACATTCTTGTCGCCGTCCCAGGAATAATTCAGTATCCAGGTGGCTTTCCCCTGCGCGAACGAACGAAAACTCAGCATTCCTGCCTGATAAAGAAACCAGTCAAGCTGCGAACGCGAAGCGGCCATGTGTTCGCCGGAGCCAAATTCGTACTCGTGCGCGATGGCATCCGCGACAGCATAGATTTCGTACACGTCGGCGCCCACGCGCGTAGCCTCTTCTTCGATTCCGGGGTAAATTTCGGGAATCAATACAATTTCAGGATTAACGCTGCGGGCATTATCGCGAATTTCCTTCAGAAAATTCGTAAACGTCGCGATGCGGAAATCGATCCACTTGCGAAAGTTTTCATCGTGAAAGTCGCCAAGCTTCAAATCTTTGCGTGCATCCAGGCCAGTTTTTTCGCGGAATGCAGCGACCGTCGCATCGTCAAAGCTGGCCCATGAACTCTCCCAGCCTTCGAAATGGGTCATCCAGTAAGGAATATCGACGTAGATTCCATCAATGCCGGTCGCCGCGATTTGCCGAACGCGCTCCATGTAAGTCTTGCGCCATGCTTTCGCGTAGGGGCTGATCCACACATCTTCATCGCCTGCGCTAATCCAAAAAGCGGCGCCGGAAGTGAATACAGCCGGTTCGCCGGTCAGTTTTCGTTGCAGCCAGTCTGGATGATCCTTCAAGACGGAGTGCGGAGATTTGTCGGCGTTCGCCGTAATGCATTCGGTGCCGGCGATGTATACGAAGGCGCGGTTGTGCGCCTTGTGAGCGGCCTCCGCGACAGCTCGGATCGCTTGCAGCTTTACCGTTGGGTCCAGAAAGCTTTCGTAACGCCCGGGAATATCATTGTCGACTTCGATTCCAAAGACATGCCCCTTGGTGGCGTCGCGAACGATAGCGTCCGCTTTGCCCGGCGCAAGTCCGTACGCACCGATGCGCACAAAATGGGTCCAGTCGGGTGTGGGGGCGTCCGCGCCCAACGTCAGGCTAAGAACTCCCACACACAACAGGCCCATCACCCGGTCAGGTTTGAGCGAAATTGTCATGGCTCAAAATTGGAAGCGAATGCCGAATTGCGTGTGCCGCGGACTATTTGCCGTCGACGTCACCAAGCCGAAGCTGGAATCCGGTGTTAGCAGATCCGAGACCGTGGTGTTTGGCGCGGCAAAACGTGGCGTGTTGGTAAAGTTGAAAAATTCTCCGCGAATCTGGACGAGCATATCTTCCCGGATCTTGAATTCCTTGCTGAAGGAAAGATCGGAGTTATGAATCCCGTCGCTGCGCAGCGTGGAAATGTAGCGAGGCGCATTGCCGGGCACCTCATCTCCAGGAAACGCGAAGCAATTTGCGTTGAAAAGGGATTGCCCTGTCGCGGCGGCCTGATGATAGCTGATGCCGCTGGAGAGTTTGCTGCAAGTGAGATTTGGCCGCTGATTGCCGTCCAAGAACAAACCGTCCGACGTGCCATTGGTCGAAAACGCGAGAGGCTGGCCGCTCTGGAACGTAACGACGGTCGAAATGCTCCAGCCGCCCACAACGCCGTCGAGGACCCGATTCATGTTGCTTCCAATCCACCGACCCCGTCCGATCGGAACATCGGCGATCGCGGCCAACACGAAACGATGCGTCGCGTCGTTAGCGCTGATTGCATGCTCCAGTTTTAGCTGGTCGAGTTGCTGAACGTTTCCGGCGTTGAGGGTTCCCACAAACGCGTTGAAGCCGGCGGAAGAATCATCGGTAGCTTTCGAAAGCGTGTAATTCCCTTCAAAGCTCAAATAGTGATTGGCGCGTTTCTGAAAACGAATCTGCATGGAGTTGTAGAAAGAATTGGCGCCAAGATTCGGCAAGCCCGTGAACACGTCGGGGAATTGCGGATACGGACGCAGCAAATCAACCAGCGGGATCTGCGCCTGGTTGTAGAGCGAAGAGGGTTCGTTGTAGATGGGGGCCGGCTGTCCCGGTACCTGAACAAAAAATTGCTGAAACGGATTGTTCACCAGTTGGTTGAGGTACGTAGTGACGCAGCCGTCCACATCGCAGTTCGGGTCCAGCGCGTGTTGCGCGGCCGAGATTTCCGCGCGCACCGACGAGGGCAGAAAGTTTCTGTTGCGCGTAGTGGTGATGTTGTCACCGCCCCAGGGCAGATGGTTGCTGCGATTCGCGGAATAGTCTATGCCGATCGTGATGTCCCACGGAAATAAATGTTGCACGCCCAGGTTCCACTGATAAATATTGGCGTTGCGCGCTTCTTCGGTGCCCAAATTATTTCCATTCGAAAATCCCCAGTTGGGATTGGGACCAGCCGACATTCCTTGTGGCAGCGGGAGCCCGTTGGGAAAGGGATTTTCAAAAGTGGCGTTTCTGGTCTGGAACCCGTCTACCGTGGAAAAGATATTGCCCTGGCTGCTGAAAGCCGTGCCCGTGTATTGGAAGTTCGTGGCCGGGCTCAATCCGTAATAAATTCCAGCGCCGCCGCGCACAACTGTTTTTGTATCCATAGAGTAGGCAAACCCGAATCTCGGCGCCACATTGTTCCAATCGGTTGCTATGTGCCGGCCGAATCCTTGTTGGCCAACGAATACCGTGGTGCCCTTCAGCGCGACAGGATTCGTTGTGGTGGGATCAAGCGCGTCCGGTAGTGGCACGGTCACGCCGGTGTTGCCGGTGAAGTCGCTGTATTGCTGATGGTTGTATCGCTCGGTGTACGGCGTGCTCCAGCCATATCGCAGCCCAACGTTCACGGTAAGTTTCGAACTGATTTTTATGTCGTCCTGAACGAAGAACGCCGTTTCCGCGGACTTGTCGGCCACAGTCGGCTGAATGGTGATAAAACTGCCAGGGTCCGCGTAGCCGAGCAGTAGCGCTGCAAAGGAATCTCCAGTAGTGGGGTCGGTCGGCGAACTGGCAGTGATGTTCTGCGGGAAATAGAAATAGCCAGTCGGATAGTTTGGCTGACCGAAGTTGTTCAGGAATTGGCGCTGTTCGAAACCTACTTTCAGGGTATGGCGGCCACGGATAAAGGACAGCGCGGACGAATACGAAAACAGTGTGTGCGCAAAGCTGGTGTCCGTGCAGCACTGGTTAAAGAGCGAGAGTTGGTTCGCCGAGCCGCTGGTGTCCATCTGGATCGTTGGCATGCGCGTCAGGCCGTTGGCCTCTCCGAGTATCGACGGCAAGCCCACTGAGGAGAAGGTTGGGCCAACAGAATGCCCGGGCGAGGTCACGCGGTCCAATGCGAAGCGGCTGGTCCAGAGAGTGGTGGGATTCAAAGTCCAATTGAATTCCAGTCCGGCGTTGTGTACCAGCGTTGTACCGGCTAGCCCGTCATTAATGGTGTTGCCCGTCGCATCGGTGCCATCGCCCAGGATGAACGGCGTGGAAAAATCCGAGTACAGATGGCTGTAGCGTCCGGAGAGGTGCATGTTCTCGTTGAAGTGATGATCTACCTTGATGTCGAACTGGTAGCCAGAGCTCGCAGCGATTGTGGATGTCCGGTAGTTAAAACCGTTCCCATCAGGAACGTTGGGCAGCGGATACAAATTTATGATTTTCTGTCCGATGGGATCGATGATGCCTTGTGGAACTACGTTCGCAACGCCATTGAGAGAGTTTCCCTGCGTATCCATGCTCGATGCGTCGCCCACGAGCGGCGCGCGGCTGGTGCACGGCGAACTTACTGGGAGGCTCGTGCACGCCAGAGGATTGAAGATCGAAACGCCGCTATTCGAGAAATTGCCGATGCGTTCATCGGCAGTTGGCACGACACCAGAAATGTTTACGGCATCCTGAACCTTGACTCTTTCCAGATCGACGAAGAAGAAGGTTTTCTCTTTGCGGATTGGGCCACCTAACGAGAAACCATACTGATCGCGTGAGTGATCCGGACGCGGCACGCCCGCCGAATTATTGAAGAAATCGTTGGCATCCAGTGCGGATCGTTGGCCGAACCACCAGCCGCTTCCATGGAAATGATTGCCACCTTCTTTCAGTACGAGATTAACGACGGTTCCCCCATTGTTCCCGTACTCGGCGGAGAAGCTGTTGTTCTCTACTTTGAATTCCTGAACAATTTCCACGGAAGGCTGGTAGTAAACGTTGGTGGTTCCACCTTCGCCCTGTTCCGGGGCGCTGGTCAGCGCGCCATCCAACCGGACCTCGGCTGTCGCATTGCGCTGCCCGTTCGAAACAAAGTTGGTTCCTGACGGATAAGAATCTTGGATTCCCGAACCCGCGGCCTCTGAGACTCCTCCCGCCAGAAAGACCAAGCCAAAGAAACTGCGATCCGGCAAAGGAATGTCGCGAACATATTCGTTGGTAACGTCAGTGCCCAGAGAAGCATTGCCGGTATCAAGCAGCGGCGCTTGCTCCGTTACGGTGATGGTTTCAGACACGCTGCCGGGTGCCAGCGTGAAGTCGAGCGTGGCTTGCTGGTTTACGGCGAGGACCAGTCCTTTACGCTCCTGGCTCCTCATACTCGCCGCTCGCACCAGGATGGAGTAGGTGGCGGGACGCACACCCGTGAAGACGTAAATTCCGCGGCTGTCGGTGGTGAACGTGACGGCAACCCCTGTTGCTTCGTCGGTCAGTACGACGGTCGCGTCGGGGATGATCGCTCCGGAAGTATCGGTAACGACTCCGGTGAGCTGGGAAGTGTAGGTGGACTGAGCGAACGCGGATATTGCAGAGCACAGCGCGAGAACAAAAACTAGGAATGTCTTTAATGCGCAGTTACTGGATTTCGAAGACATCGCTTACCCCCAAAAGAACCGGGAATTACCTACGAGGACAGAAATAGCGTCACTTTCGAATTGTTTCGCTTTATTTCTTTTACTTACTTTTCGCCGACCTGTCAATGTTCTATTTCGGTTCAAACCGGCGAGGCTAGGCGCCGCATAATTAGCTTTCGAATGCCATTAGCCAGCCTAAAACGCCACCGGCTGCGTTATCGATGACGCGACTCACACGTTCGCGTGATGGCTTGGAAGAAGACAAAAGGGGCCAGACTGGAAGTCATTGAGCAGAGGCTGCGTGATTAGGATCGGCTCGATTGGCTGGCGGGCCCACCCTGCCAGTGACCTTCTAATGGCAGACTCTTCAAAGATGGAAGCAAAGCAGGTGGTGGGGGCGGAAACCGGTGCGACTTGGGGGGTGTCCCGGCAACTGGCCCGAAGCCGTAGGATGGCGGAAGACCAAAACGCGGAAACCTGCGTCTAAGGATTAGGCAGACCTACATCGCCCTGTCGGCGGGCTGTAACGGCAATGGTTCCTTTGCCATGAATTGGACTACAATAGAATATCGACGCTATTCAAGGGCCCCCGTGGGACCTATGCGCCTCCATTCGTTGCAGGAACCTGGTCGCCAAGTGGGTTGCGACTGTGCCGCGAAACATTTCGCTCGGTAAGGGCGTATTAAGAGTAGGAATCGAGAAACAAATCCAATTCTAGGCGTATCCCCGCGCGGGTGGTCCGTTGCGGACTTCGAGAGGAAAAGTATGAAGACGTGGCAAAAGGTCGGGATAGGTCTCGGCGCAGTGGCCGTAGCTGCGGGCATTGTGATCTTCAGCATTAACCAGGCGAATAAAGGTGTAGTGACGGTGCAGACCGCGAAGGTTGCCAAACAGGATTCACTCGTTTCCGTGGTCACCGCTTCCGGAGAAATTAAACCGACGACCTACACCAATATTACCGCCCAGGGATTCGGACGCATTACCGAGATTCTGGTAAAGGAAGGCGATCACATCAAGAAGGGTGATCGGCTGCTGCTGCAGGAAAACGTTCAGGCCAACGCCGATGTGCAGGCGCAAGCAGCGACGATTAATTCGAATCAGTCCGGCGTGCAGGCCGCTGATGCCAGCTTCAAAGCCGCACAAGCGGATCTGACGATGCAGCAAGCAAACCTGGAAAGAGCGAAACTCGATTATGATCGGGGCCAAGGTCTCCTGAAGGACGGCCTCATTCCAAAGCAGGATTTCGATCAGCGCAAGAACGCGTACGATGCCGCGGTAGCGTCGGTCGACTCATCCAAAGCCAAGGTGATGGCGCAGAAAGCGCAACTCGAGCAGGGACGAGCGAATCTGGATCAAAGCAAAGCCGTGCTGGTGCGTACGAAGGATGTTTTGTCCAAGACGACGTATGTTTCGCCGATCAATGGAATCGTGAGCTATTTGCCGGTGAAGGTTGGCGAATACGTAGTCTTGGGAATGCAAAACGCTACGGGCAGTTTCCTAATGACGCTATCCGACATGTCCATCATCACTTCCGAAGTGAAGGTCGACGAAACTGACGTCGTGAACGTGCGCACCGGGCAGGAAGCTGACGTAACCATCGACGCGGTGCCCGGCAAGACTTTCAAGGGAAAGGTGACCGAAATCGGCTCGCAAGCGGTGCTGCGCACGTCGGGGTTGGCTACGACACAAACCACCACGAGCAACCAGGAGGCGAAAGACTTCAAGGTGGTGGTGACCTTGGAGAATCCTCCAGACAATTTGCGCCCCGGCCTCTCTACCACGGCAAAAATCAAGACTGCCGAGAAAAAGGGAGTAGTGGCGATTCCCATCCAGGCTTTGGCTGTGCGTTCACGTAAGGATCTGGAAGAAGCGGCCACGAACAATAAGAAGGATTCGGGAAGTGTGACTCTGGCTGCGCCCGCTCCAACCGCGCAGGGCGACCCCAAGAAGGATGAAGTGCAGGGTGTGTTCGTCGTCAACGGCAAGAAGGCAGCGTTCCGGCCAGTCGAAACCGGCATTTCTGGCGTCACCGATATCGAGATTACCAAGGGTCTGCAGGCTGGAGACGAGATCGTAGTAGGAAGCTACAAAGCGCTACGCACTCTAAAGCCGGAAGCGTCCGTGAAGGTCGATAATACGGCACCGAAGAAGACAGAAGATCAGCAGCAATAAGCGAATCCCTATGGAGAAGAAGATGCCCGTGGAGACCACAGTTTCGGAATCGTACCGGCAGGATTTAGTCGACACCGGAGTAGTGATTCGCACCGAAGGTCTCACCAAGGTGTACGAGATGGGTTCGGAGCAGGTGCATGCGCTGCGCGGCGTCGATGTGGAAATCCGCAAGGGCGAATACGTGGCCATCATGGGCCCTTCGGGGTCCGGCAAATCCACGTTGATGAATTTGATCGGATGCCTCGATTCCCCAAGTTCGGGCCGCTACTGGCTTGCGGGACGGCTGGTCAGCGAACTGGACGACGATGAGCTCGCCTACATTCGAAACAAGGAAATCGGATTCGTGTTTCAGACCTTCAACCTGTTGCCCCGCGCTACGGCTCTGCACAATGTGGAATTGCCGCTGATTTACAACGGGACGCCCGCGGAAGAGCGCGTCGAAAAGGCCAAGTTGGCGCTGCAGCGCGTGGATCTAACGCCACGCATACATCACAAGCCAAACGAGCTATCGGGCGGGCAACGCCAGCGTGTAGCGATTGCGCGGGCATTGGTCAACGATCCCTCCATCGTTCTAGCCGACGAACCCACCGGCAATCTGGATTCGAAAACAGGCGAAGAAATCATGAATTTATTTGCGAATCTTCACCGGCAGGGCAACACCATCATTCTGGTCACCCACGAAATGGACATCGCGCAACACGCCCACCGTGTCATCTTCATCCGCGACGGCCAGATCGCTTCGGACGAAAAAGTCACGAAGAAGCCAGTCGCCTAACTAGACTCATCCGAATTCGAAGTCCTGGTGCGAATTCGAACTATGCCTGTCGAACCGCGGCTACGGACGAGGGATCCGCATCGAGCAAGGGATCGGGAATCGCCAGGTACGTTCGCGAGAGCCGATCGTGCCACGTTAGCGCGTCTTCATCCCACATCGCCCACAGAAATCCTAGAAAGAGCGTTCCTGCTGACAGAACGTAGCCTGTCGCTCGCAACAGATATTGTCGTGGCGTGGGAACGTCTCCCGAAAAGCTAGCCACCTGCAATCCTCGAATCATCATGCCGGGAGTTGTTCCGCCAAAAACCGTAAACAAGCCGAAGTACTGCAGGTAGACGAACGCGAAGGTGAAGAAGCAAATCGTGCCGCTCAGCTTGCTGAAGGTGAACTGTCCTCCAAGAGAACCAAAAAGCGCAAGAAACCCGCCATACGCGAACGCCAAGCAGGCCACGTCGATCAGTGCGGCGATGCGGCGCTCATGCAAAGACGCCGCAGGAAACAGGCTTGATTCAACGGCATTGGGTGACTGCGCGGCAGCTGGCTGCTGTGACGCTTCCTGTGTTTCCGGAGGAACGGACACGTCAATCCAGACACGCGGTTCGTCAGCTTCCGTCCGCTTTGGCGGGCGGCCGATGGCAATCGTGAACGCAAAATCCTCGGACGGATTCGGTCGGGCCGGCCGCCGTGCGTCCACATCCTCCGCCTGTACAGCAACGCAAGTTGCGGGAGTCCCGTGAGAGCCCTCGAACGGCAACTGGGACTGTCCCTCGTTCTTCGGGGGCTTGCGTCTCTTGGCGCGATACGCCTGGAGACGCTGATCCAGTTCGCCACGCCATTCAGAAGGCGCGGGGTCGCTCACACAAGGGCTATCGTCAACGCGGATAGACTCTTGCCGAGTGGTTAGAAGTGCTGTGGAGTTACAGAAGGTACAAAGGTGGACGCCTGAGGCGAGCACCGAGCCACACTGAGAGCATATTGTATTCACCGGTTTGTTTTGCGCTGCGGACGCTCACTCCGGTGAGGAGTAGACACGCCAAGAATATCACTCCCGGCAGGAAATTCCAGCGTGAGTTTGCAGAAGAGTGGCGTAAAAGGTATCGAGGGATCGCCTTACAGTTCGGCTTGCTGCGCCAGCATTTCGCGGCTGAACGCGATGCGGCGGTCCAGCGTGACGGCTGCGAAATAAGCGCAGCCCGCGCGCTCCTGCTCTGTCCAGGACCGCAGCGAAGGCACGATGCGAGCGACAGTTTCCTGCGCCAGATTGAGGATGGAGTAGTAGAACCCGACAGCATGCAGGCTGGAACGGTCCTGTGGGCGCTCAGGGCAAAGCTGCAGCAGTTGCATCACTCGGGTGAAGTCGCGCACAGAATTGCCGGACCGGACGCCGATT
>DASXLU010000375.1:0-3956 GCA_036496065.1 Candidatus Acidiferrum sp. | reverse complement strand
GGCCAATGACTTCGTGCAGAGATTGCGGCTGCAGCAATTGCGCCTGAAAGTGGATTTGCGCAATAACCCGGCGATGAAGCCGTACATTGAAGACAATCTGATCAAGATGAATTTGCAGCGGCTGGATGCGCTGGACCGGCTGTCTTTATTTTTCTGCCTGGGCGCGGCGGAGCAGACCACGATCGAAGGCGTCCCGATGAACGATCAGGGACGGGAAGCGGATCTGGAAGTGCGCACGGTGGGAAAAAATCAGTTCACGATTACGCCGTATCCGTTTCGGAGAGAGCCGCTGGAAATTGCGATTGTGGCGCGACGTATTCCTAAGCGGCGGTATACGGATGATGTGGATTTGCAGAAAGTGCTGACCGCTGCGTCATTTTTCCAGATGAAATTTTCCGTGCGCGCGGGAACACATCAGGAGCGGGCGTTTGGGGTAGGGATGTAGGGGATAGCCCACAGTTGACAGCCGACAGTAAGAGCAACTCGGCAAGACGCAGAGATCGAAGAGGGGATCCATGCGGAAGCGAATTGTGGTTGAGGTGATTTTGGGTTGCGTGGTGGCGGGATCGGGATTGCTTTGGGCGGGGGCGCAGGAGCCGAAGCCAGCGCCGGGGAAGCCGGCTGCGCCTGTTGCGCAAACGCAAAACGGGGCGGCGGTGAATGCGGACGCGCAGACTACGGTGATAACCGACAAGGAGCCGTCGACGATACGGGCGACTACACGGCTGGTGCAGATGAGCGTGGTGGTGACCGACAAGAAGGGGCAGCCGGTTACGGGCTTGAAGAAGGAAGATTTCACGGTGCTGGATGAATCGAAGCCGCAGCAGGTTGAATTTTTCACGGAGTCTGCGCCGCCAGCTTCGGCCGAACCGGCCACGCGGATGTTGCCGAAAAACGTATTCACGAATCGGTACGATCTGAAGGGCGAAGATCCCGGCGCGGTGACGATAATTTTGTTCGATGCGGAGAACACGGCGACGGAGGACCAACTTTATTTGCGGAAACAGGTGATGGCGCTACTGCGTTCGCTGAAATCGCAGGACCACGTGGCCGTCTACGCACTGACGTCGCAGTTGCTGGTGCTGCACGATTTCACGCAAGATGATTCGGCGTTGGTGGATGCGGTGGCGAAGTTTGCGCCGCGCGAACAAACGGTGTTCGATGCATCGTTCGCGACGAGGGTGCAGTTCGTGGGGCCGTCCACGGGAGCAACCGGGCCCTGGCAGAATTTAGGGCAAGCGCTGGAAACGCCGAACCGGCAAATCTCCAACCAATTTGTGAAGATGCGGGTGATTACGACGACGGAAGCGCTGAAAGCGATTGCGAATCATGTGGCGTCGATACCGGGACGCAAGAGTTTGCTGTGGGTGTCGGGAGGATTCCCGATTCAAATTGGCGTGCCAACAATTGGGCGGCCCACGGACTTGTCGTTGGCGACGGAACAGCGCACCGACCAGGGCGGAACGAGTGTGTGCGCAGATATGACCAATCAGATGGCGTGCCCGGAAGATGAGACGGGAACGTTTGATGATCAGATAAATGAAGCGGTACGCGAATTGAATCGCGCGAACGTGGCGATTTATCCGGTGGATGCGCATGGCGTCGCTGTGGACCCGACGATGGACGTGCGCAAGAGTGGTGGGACTGAAACCGTGGCGGTGCACGAAGGGGACCAGTCGAATACGACCGCGACGATCGCGATGGAGCAGGATAATCGCGACTCGTCGAAGAAGTTGGCGGATGGAACAGGAGGCGTGGCGTTTTTCGGGACGAATGACGTGAGGAATGCGCTGCAACGGGCGTTTGACGATAGCCGTTATGCGTATACGATCGGATTTTATCCGAATCATGGAAACTGGAACGGAGCGTTTCGCAAAATCAAGGTAGAGGTAAAAGCTGCGGGAGCAAAGCTGCGTTATCGCAACGGATATTTTGCCGACGCGGAGAAACCGGGGAGCGACACGCAAGAAAAGATGGCGATTCGCGATGCGGCAGCGAGTCCGCTGGAGGCAACGACGCTGGCGATGATCGTGAGCGGAAGACTGGCGGGAGCTGTGGCGGATCGAAAAGTGGAAGTACACGTGGGACTGGATCCGAAACAATTGTTATTTCAAGCGGCCGATAATCACCAGAAAGGCGCGGTGGATTTATATTTTGTGCAGCGAAACGCGCAGGGAGAAACTCTGGCGGCAGAGAATCAGCGGATCGGCTTCAACCTGGAGCAAAAGCAATACGACTATCTGACGAAAGAGGGAATTGTGCTGGCGCGGCATTTGACGATTGCGCCGCAAGCGACGGAACTGCGCGTGTTGGTGCGAGACGCCGGCTCGGAAGTGTTGGGATCGGTGAATGTGCCGGTGGCGGGGCTGTTTGAGGGGCCAGGGAGCAGCGTGGTGCCCGCGAAGATGGAGAAACCGAAATAAGTTGGCTGGCGACGATTTTGGGTGGTCCGCTTTCCGCTTGACAAAAGTTTTCAATACGTCCATCTTTAAAGGCTTTGCTTCTCCTTTTAGTTGCGGCAGTGCGAAGGAGCGGCACTACTCACGTTCCCTATGACCAAGGTCCGACTGTGTTTTCACGATCGATGCTTCGACGGCGCCGCATCCGCGGCTGTATTTTATCGTTTTTACCGCGAGCGATTTGACGAGAAAGCCGAGTTCCACTTCACTGGAATGACGCACAAGGCGAAACATCCGTGGGAGGATGAGCTGTTCGACGGCGACGAAAATGTGATCGTCGATTTCAAGTATTCCAATTCTCCTAAAGTGACCTGGTGGTTTGACCATCACCAGAGTGCATTTTTGACGCCCGCGGATGCAGAGTACTTCAAACGATTTCCGGGCAAGCATATGTATTACGAGCCGGACTACAAGTCGTGCACGAAATTGATCGCGACGGTGACGAACGACAAATTTGATTTTGACACCAAGCCGCTGGGAGACTTGATTCACTGGGGCGACATCATAGACGGAGCGCAATTTCCGACGGCGCAATCGGCGACAGAATTGATTGAGCCGGCAACGCAATTAGCGCTGGTGATCGAAGCGGCGCCCGAAAATGGGATTCCCGCGCAGATTATTCCTGAGATGGCATATCGCTCGCTGGAAGAAATGGTGAAGCTGCCGATCGTGGCGAAGTATTTGGGGCCGCTGCTGGAGAGGCATCGCAAATCGATTGAGATTTTGCGGGAGCGCTGCGAATCGAAAGACGGAGTGATATTTTTTGACGTAAGCGATTTGGATCTGGAAGGCTACAACAAATTTGTGCCATACCTTTTGCATCCGGAAGGCGTGTATTCGGTGAGTGTAAGCGCATCGGAGACGCGCGCGAAAGTGTCTTTGGGAACGAATCCGTGGAACCAGGCGAGCGCGGATAAGAACTTGGCGTCGTTGGCGGAGAAGTATGGCGGCGGCGGGCACCAGCGCGTGTCGGCAATTTCGTTTGACCCGAAGGATTTGGATCGCGCGAAACAAGTGGCGCGGGATTTGGCGGCGGTCTTACGGGCGAAGTAGGCGCGGTTTGCGTCTGCACGAGCGGTGGAGAATTGCAGCGGGGGAACGCTTGGTCGCGGTGCGGATGCGGTAAGTCGACAGAGAATTTGAATGTGGTAAAATAAAAAATTGCCTGTGGACCGGTAGCTCAATGGTAGAGCAGTTGACTCTTAATCAACGGGTTGGAGGTTCGAGTCCTCCCCGGTTCACCAGTTTTTCCTGAATTGATCGAATACAACGTTATGGTTAGGGCTAGGCGGTGGCGGACTTGGCGTTGGGGCGAGCGGTGGTCTGCTGCCAGACCTTGCGTAACGCTTCTCGCCGGGCGAGGACGTCGGCCTTGGCTTCGTCGAAGTTTGCGTATTGGTGTGTGCCCTTAATCGTGTTGCAGGGTGTGCAGCAAGCTACAAGATTGTCGGGGCTTTTCTTTCCTTTGTGTGCGCGCGGGATCACGAAATCGACGCG
>DASXLU010000374.1:0-18291 GCA_036496065.1 Candidatus Acidiferrum sp. | reverse complement strand
CTTCTGGCAGCAATGGCTTGCATGGTCAGCGCAATCGGGGATCGATTATTTTATTGGGCGCAAGATTCCTGCGTGGTTCGATTCCCTCAGACTGACCGATTTAACCAGCGAAGGCCACACCGCGCAATTCAACGGCGGCTCAAACTGGGCAATCTACTGGATGGAGACGATGCAAGTGTTGACGCAGCTTTGCTCGAATCTGGACGATTCACGCAGGAAACGCTGGAAGAATTCTTCATCCGCTACAAAGATCCGCATTACTGGGCAAGTGTCATCACCTTTGTAGCCACTTCCGGTCGCAAACCATTGTGATTCGCAGTTACGCGCCGGCTTGGCGAGTTTTACTAACGACCTCCCAAACATCACGCCTCGGCTTGCGAGAGGATTTCGCTCACGGACTGCACTTCCTGCTCAGTTTCCGGTTGCCAGGCGCTACCCAATTGCCGCAACGCAGATTGCCATTCCCCCAGCGAACGCTCCGCCAAGGCATGACGCAGCTTTTGCCATTCTTCCTTCACCTGCAAGATCTGATCGCCGCTGGCATCGGCCAGGAAAGCAGTCACCGCGTCCGCCGCCGAACCATACTCGTCTCCAAAATCCTGATGCAAATACGCGGGAACGAATTCCAATAGCGCCGGATAATCCGCCTTATCGAAATTCTTTTTCGCTCCTTTGTTTTCGTGCGTCATTCGCGCGCCTCCGGATACGTGGTCAGCACGTAGAAAGTGTCAGGCCCATCCGCGCGCAACACGATAACCGCCTGGCTCGCATCGACGATCTGATTCTCAAAGCGGCGCAGACTTCGTCCGATAGGGCGCCCGGCGTCGTAGTGCAGCGCCAAGTTTGCTCGAGGATATCCGCGGCGCATCCAATTCTCCATTCGGCCGCGCTCCGCCCGCAGTGCCTCACCGACTACTAGTTCCGCGGTAGCCAGGTCTGTCCACGTCGAAGCCGCGGAAATATTTCGCTCGCGCCGCAGACGCTCTCGTAACTCATCGTCCGTTCGGCCAACGTGTTTTAAAAGTGTATGACCTCCGCGCGACTCGTCTCGTTCGAGGTCGTAGCGATCCGTATCTCCAGCAGCACGCGTACTGACGCGATTTTCCTCATGATTTGCCGCCGCGCCGCCGCCTGCAGCTGGTGGCGCCTGCCCACATCCGCTCAGCTGAGCCAGACCAAGGGCAGCAATCAAGACGCCGTCGCACAGCAATTTCCACGTCACTTGCACTTTCAATCCTGCTCTCCCAGCCGGGCGGCACTCCAATGCGAACAGAGTATACGAGAAACGCTGTCGATCCCGCATCCCACAACCGGGCTTCGCCTTCGTCGTTCCCGATGCTATTCTCACCTTATGGCGGATACGGCAAATTTTCCGCAGACATTCGCTTCTCCCCTTGATCATTCCAGCCGGCAGATCGAGGCGCTTCTTGAAGTGACCGAGGTCATCGCGCAGCAACGCGACCTTCAGGCCCTGTTCCACGAACTGGCGGAGCGCCTGCATGTCGTGCTGCAGTTCGATTTCCTCGCCCTGGTTTTGCACGA
The DNA here is from genome assembly GCA_036496065.1 of Candidatus Acidiferrum sp. Taxonomy (GTDB): domain Bacteria; phylum Acidobacteriota; class Terriglobia; order Acidiferrales; family UBA7541; genus Acidiferrum. Next base: position 16,749 of record DASXLU010000374.1, on the reverse strand, counting down.
CTCCTCAAAAAACACCATGAAGCTGCACACGCTCAGCTCGCGCAGTCCGCTGCACCCAGATAAAACCTCGGAATACCCGGTGGACGCCATGCCTTCCGGCTGGGTCTGGCAGAACCAACAAAACTTTGTCACGCTCGATAGCTATACAGATCCACGCTATCCAGAATTCATGCAAAAGCTGAAGAACGAAGGCGTCCACTCCACCGCTATCGTGCCGTTGACTACCGCGCAGCACCGCCTCGGTGCCATGGCCTTCGGCCGTTATGTGGAACAGGGCATAAGCGAGGTGGAAGTCGACTTCATGAGGCGGATCGCCGCGCAAGTAGCGGTCGCAGTAGACAATGCCATTAATTTCGAGGCGGCGCAGGCGTATCAAAAGCAGCTCGCTCGCGAACGCGATCGTCTGAAGGTGCTGCTGGAAATCAACAATTTGCTGGTCAGCACGCGCGACGTCACCGCGCTCTTCAAGGGAATTGTTTCGTCGCTCAAGCCCGTGGTCCAGCACGATTACACTAGCCTCGCCCTTCTCGATCAGCCTACAGGACTGCTGAAAATCCACGCCCTGGATTTGCCGGTGCCATCCGCGGCGCCGAGCACGGAGCTTTCCGCGCCGGTGGAAGGTTCGCCCGCGGGTCAAGCCATCACCACCGGTGAGGTGCTCATCGCCCGTACTTCAGAGATGGATCGCTTCCAGCCGGATGTCACTCGTTTCCTCCGCGATCAAGGCGTGCAGGTCATCTGCTGCGTGCCGCTTATCACCCACACAGGAACTTTCGGCACGATCAATTTCGCCAGTCGCGATCCAAAAGCTTTCACGACTCCCGATGTTGAGCTTCTCAAGCAAGCCGCCGCCCAGGTTGCCATCGCACTGGAAAATGCTCTTGCGTTCAAAGAAATAGATGCACTCAAAGACAAACTGGCCGTCGAGAAGCTTTACCTCGAAGAAGAAATCCGCAGCGAATTCAATTTCGAGGAAATTATCGGCGACAGCTCCGCCTTGCGCCGCGCGCTTGCGCAAGTTGAACTGGCCGCGCCCGCCGGCACCACCGTGATGATTCTGGGTGAAACCGGCACCGGTAAGGAGTTAATTGCCCGCGCTATTCATAATCTGAGTCCGCGCTGTGAACGCACCTTCGTGAAGGTGAATTGCGCCGCCATTCCTGCGGGACTGCTGGAATCCGAATTGTTCGGTCACGAACGCGGAGCTTTCACCGGCGCGCTCACACAAAAAATCGGCCGCTTCGAATTTGCCGATGGCGGCACGCTATTTCTCGACGAAGTTGGCGACCTTCCCCTCGAACTGCAACCCAAACTACTGCGAGTGCTGCAGGAGCAAGAGTTTGAGCGCCTCGGCGGTAACCGCACGATAAAGGTCGACGTGCGCGTGGTTGCGGCTACCAACTCCGATCTTGCTCAACTTGTCACGGAGAAAAAGTTTCGCAGCGACCTGTACTATCGCCTGAACGTTTTTCCCATCCAGCTTCCGGCTCTTCGCGAGCGACCCGAAGACGTGCCGCTTCTGGTGCGCTACTTCGTGCAAAAATTCAGCCGGCGACAAAATAAAACGGTGGAATATGTTCCCGCGGACATGATGGATGCTCTAATCCACTATCCATGGCCCGGCAACATTCGCGAACTCGAGAACCTTATCGAACGCGCAGTGCTGCTTTCTCCTGGCCGGGAACTCCGCGTGCCTATCGCTGAGCTCAAGGCATTTTCTCCCGCGAATTCTTCGTACGGCGCGTTTGGCGATTCCGCTGGCGTGGTGTCGCTGGTTCCGGGAGGCGCAGCGGGGACTGGCAGCTCCATCGTTAGTCTCGAAGAAGCGGATCGCCAGCACATCCTTCGTGCGCTCCGGCAAACCGAATGGCGCATCGCCGGCCCTCGCGGCGCGGCCAACCTGCTTGGTATGAAACGCACCACTTTGCAGGCGCGCATGCGCAAGCTCGGCATCAAGCGGCCTGTCTAAGCTTGAAATCAAGAAATTAGCAACGAAGAGTTTTGCAATCAGCCGCAGTGCGCGGCCGAGGAACTACCAGGTGCCGATCCGCAACACGGCTTCGGTGGTGACTCGAATACCGTTTTGCGGATGAATCATATCGACGTCGGGCATCCACGTGTGGGTGTACTGCACATTGATCAATCGCCACGCGAATGGCCGCGTCACAACCACGTCAACGCCTCCACCCGCGGCCAAACTCGGTCCGTTGTTCGAAGTTTCGAACGACCAGTCACTCCGCTTGGGATAATGGGGCAACGTTCCTTCGCCGTCGTTCCATTCCTTCAGCAGTTGCGTCCGCAAAGGAATGTCGTCCACTTCATACGTCACTTTTCTTCCGCCAAACAGAAACTCCGCATACGGCGAAAATCGGTGCGACGCCCTCGGTGTCCATCGCGGCCCTACTCCGTAGAACAAAGAGTCCCCGCTCTGATTCGAAGCGGGGAAGCCCATCACCAGGCATCCGTTCACCTCGGCCACGATTTGCAACGTTGGACTTACGCGCGCCGCGCCCGAGCCTCCCCCACCGATGCAATTTCCTCCACCGAGGAAGCTCTCATAATAAGGATAAGCAGATAGCTCGATCGGCGCTTCTTTCGGATAGACATGGTGGAATTCGATACCGCTCGTATCGCTTGAGCGACGCACAAACTCAAACGGTTTTTCGCCGCTTCCCTCTCGATACTCCCGCACCAATTCCTTACGGATCTGGTAGTCCTCGCCATGCAATCCCAGGCGGCCATCTCGCCCCCAAGGTACGTGAAACGCCATCAAGTTGGCAAACGATCGGCCGGGATTCAGAAAACTGCGCGCCATCACTATGGCAAATTTATTTGTGGTGCGATTTTCCAGGCCGATGATCCAATAACGATCCGCGGCGTCTTCGGCCATCATGGTCAATGCGCCAAGCGTTGGCGTATCCACCAGAGTGATAAATCCTGGGGACGCGTGCAGCATCACGTTACCGATGGAGGCCTCGCTGGCAGGTCCAATTTTCCATTGCGTGTGCCAGGCCGCCGAGTACGCCATCGAGCGCAGCACGCTTATGAAGTAATCGCGCCCGTCGCCCCACTGCACGTCCTTATATCGCGGATCGTTTTGCCGGAAGATGTAGCCGAAAATGGAGCCTTCAATCGGATGCCCCACATACGGAGCCATGAACGTGTCGCTGTCGCTCCAACCGCGCAACTCTCCCACGGAATCCACATAATTTTTGAGCCAAGGCCCATTTAGCGCGTCTCGGGTTCCCGCCTCAGTCGCAAGATTGAAGGTGTGCATGATCCCGGTGTACAGCAGGGACTCAAGAATGGCCGGCTTCCAATGCACCTTGTTCTCAGACTCAGGCGGTTCCTTCGGTTGGATTGGGCCGCTGAACGGCGACTTGGAATCACTGTCGCGAAGCAGCGCGCTTGAGGGCGGGTTGTCATCAAAAGGCGTGTAGCGAATTCTGCCATAGGAAAAAGGGACCGGCCCGGTGGCGTCGGGAGCAGCCACTGCACGGGCCAATACATAAAGTGCGTCGCGGGGGCCGGACGACAAATCCAAAGCGCTCTGCGCCTTTAGAGGAATCTGCCACGCAGAGAGCGCCACGAAAAGTAGAAGCGTTACTCTTCTCAAAACGTTCACTCGCAGTTCGGTTTTTCGCTTTTCCGGACAGAAAAAGCGGGGTCACATGGGCGGGCGCATACAGACGTTAAGGCGTAAGTCTTTGTACGGTAGCGTTATAATCGCCGCCGACTGGGAAATTATAGCGGAGCGACTCGCGAAAACAAGTCCTGAAATATTGTTGGTAACAAGCAAAAAATAAGCACCCATCCGCAAGCCGGCGTTCCTCCAGGTGTTTGAGCTCCTGTTGCTCCCGGACTACCTTATCTACTGCGCGTCTCTGCCGGGCACTCTTCTTTGTTTTTCTCTCTGCGCTGTGGTCTCCTAAAGAGGCTGCCATGACGTACGCTTCGACCATTCGCAAAATTCTACCGTGTCTGCTGGCGGGCTTGGTTTTCGCAACGCTTCCCGTCTCCGCGCGTGGCCAGCAACTGCCTACCATTCGTTTCGTCCGCGATCCCGATCTCGCACCCGAATTCAAGTTGAAGACTCTCGACGGAAAAGAGCTTTCGCTGGCGGGCTCGCATGGCAAGGTAGTGCTGCTGAATTTTTGGGCAACGTGGTGCGGTCCTTGCCGAGCCGAAATTCCCAGCCTCATTCAGCTTCAGAAACGTTACGCGGATCGCTTGCAAATCATCGGTTTAGATGTCGACGACGAGGACGAAAACGATGTTCGCCAGGTAGTCTCATCCGAAGGCATCAACTATCCGGTCGCGCTGGCCAGCGCCGAGGTCCGTATGGCCTACGGCGGTATCACCGCGCTTCCCACCGTATTTGTCATCAACGCAGATGGCCGCGCTGTGCAGAAGCATGTCGGTCTCTTCAATCCAGCGCTATACGAAACCGAAGTGCGCGCGCTTCTCGACTTGCCCGTTGCCGTGAGAGTGGTCACCTTTGAGGATACTGGCGAAGTTTTTCTCAAGCATGCAGACCGCGCCACCGATTTGCCCGGAGTAAAGCTCACAGGGCTGTCGTCAGAACAACGCGCCGCGGCTCTGAAAAAATTCAATGCGGAAGAATGCTCCTGCGGTTGCAAGTTCACGCTGGCCCAATGTCGAATTTATGATCCGGCCTGCAAAATCAGCACCGATCGCACGGCCGAAATCGTGAAACAAGTCTTGACCGCCGAAAAAAAAGGGGATGCTGTAAGTTCCAGCCCGGCGTCGTCCACAAGTGCCCAACCCCCTGCAACGACGGAGATGAAATCGCTGCCCGTACCCGGCCCCGCTCCTCCACCTGCGGACAAACCAACTCCCTCACAACCAACAAAGCCCTGATTTAAGTTGTTGGCGCCAAAGCGGAACCAACGCTTGCATGTCACCGGACTTACTTTTTCAACAGATCCATCACGCACGCGGTCATGGCTCGCACACCCGTGCGGATCGCCGGCTCTGCCACCGGCGCGAATTCACTCGAATGCAAGCTCGGCAATCGCGTTCCCTTTTCCTGCGCATCCTTCGTCTTTGCCGGATCGACTGCGCCCAGCCAGAACATACTGATCGGAGGCTTCGGTCCCTCTAGCGCAAATAAACTGAAATCCTCGCTGGCCATGATTGGTTTCCCTTGCACAACATTTTCTTTTCCCAACTCCTTTTCCATCGCTGCGGCCATGCGCCGCGTCAGCGCCGGATCGTTGATGGTGGCCGGCACATTGTCGGTCGAAACTTCGATGATCGGCGCGCGCTCCCCGGGAATGCCCGCAGCCGCGGCTATTCCATTCGTTGCGCGGGTAATGGCCGCCAATGTTTTCTCGCGCTGCTCGGGCGTCATCGTGCGCACGGTCAACTGCAAGTGAGCGTCATCTGGAATAATGTTGTGTTTCGTTCCCGAGTGAAACGAGCCCACCGTAATCACCGTAGGCTGCAACGGATCTTCTTCGCGGCTCACGATGCTTTGCAGAAAGACGACCAGCTCCGCTGCAACCAGGATTGGATCTTTTCCCATGTGCGGCGCGGCGCCGTGGCCGCCGTATCCGCGAATTGTGATGTCTACGGAATCCGCTCCTGCCAGCATTGGTCCTTCGCGCCATGCCACCTGGCCAACAGGCAAAGTCGCCGAGTCGTGCAGCGCCAGCACATAATCAGGCTTCGGGAATTTTGTATACAGCCCCGCGCGCAACATCGCGGCCGCTCCGCCAACTATTTCTTCCGCGGGTTGACCGATCATCACCACGGTTCCGCTCCACTCTGCTTTACTCTCGGCCAGCATCTTCGCCGTACCCAAAAACACCGTCATGTGCAGGTCGTGCCCGCACGCGTGCATCACGCCAACTTCTCCGTTGCCTTTCGTCACTTTTACGTGGCTTGCGTAGGCTAAACCGGTAATTTCTACGACGGGAAGCGCATCCATCTCCGTGCGCACATACACCGTCGGCCCCGGCCCATTTTTCATCACTGCAACGACTCCGAAGGCAGGCGCGTCGGGCTTTTCGTACCTTCCGAAATGATCGGTCACCTCGTAGCCATAACTCTTTAGTGCGCTGGCCACAAACGCCGAGGTCTCTTTCTCTTGCGTGGAAAGTTCCGGATGCTCGTGCAGGTGCTTATACGTTCCCAGCCAGTCGGACGCGTTGCGATCGATTTTTTCGTCAAGCTCACTCTGCGCTGTTGCCGGTAGGCTCGCCGCCAGTGCGATCAGACTAGTTGCCGTCCACTTTATCCAACTCCGCCTCATAGTTCCTCCCTCGCGACCCTGAATCTTATATTGGAATTCCGTGCGCGACGCAAAAAGCGTTGTTACGCGGGCCGTCGCAAAAAAGGCCGAATAATTTCGTTTACGCTTGCCGTTACCAAATTTGCGGACTACACTGCGCGAACTGTTCGCATGCACTCAGATTACTCTGGAGGTTCGGCATGAATCGACGCGTGTTTGCTCTGTTTATTATTCTTGGTGTCCTTGGAGTTTTGGGCGCGATTACTACTCATGGAGCCTTCTCCCAGGGCGACATGCAGTCCAAGCGCCGCGCCATTAACTTGCCGGACCGCTCGCCTCAGTCCGCCTTCAGCAGCGCGATTCTCGTTGGCGATACCTTGTACATCTCCGGCAATATCGGGTTGGATTCCAAAACCGGAAAAGCTCCCGAAAAGATCGAAGACGAAATCAAGAATCTTCTCGAAGCTTACAAAACACTTCTTGGCCAGGCAGGCTTCACCATGGATGACCTTGTGTACGTGCAAATCTCCTGCACCGATCTCGCCTATTACGACAAGTTCAATACCGCATACAAGACATACTTCACCAAGGATCTGCCGGCGCGCCAATTCGTGGGCGTCTCCTCATTGCTTCGCGGCGGTCACTTCGAAATGCAAGCCATCGCTGTTCGCCGCTAGAATCTCCCGCCCTATCGCCAGGTGTGCGGTTTGAGCATTCGACTATCCCTCGTTGTGACTCCGTGCCTGCCACACGAGCGTAAGCTCGTGAATTCGGGTATCACGAAATCACCTGTTATCTCTCGCCCGTCCTGAACGTATCCAAAGTGTCAAACAGCTAGATTGACCAAATAAGGTCACTATGTATATGCTGTTATTGCAACATATGACCAAATAAGGGCATATTTTGAGTCGCCGAGAGTCGAGGAACCTCCATAACTATAAGTCGAATATGAACTTAGGATTTAATCGCCCATTCATCAGGTTGGTCGTCCGAATGCATGACTCCAGACTAGAAGTGTTGGGTGAAATGTTCCGAATTACAACTGAAAACAAGCGCGGGAAGATCATTCTAAGCGTCGAGGGCAAGTTGGCGGGAGCCGGTGTCCGTACGCTGGAGCAGTGTTGGCGAGAATTGTCGGGCACTTCGCCAAGGCCCAAGTTTCACGTCAATTTGTGTGGCGTCAGTTTTATCGACAACACGGGAAAGGTCTTACTAAAAGAGATGCACCAACAAGGTGCCGCCCTGATTGCAGAAGGTTGTTTGAATCAAGCTATAGTTCGAGAAATTATCGGTACAAAGCGTCGTAATTCCGACGAAGAAGGCGGCCAAGGTTCGCGCAAGCCTTCCAATATCATTTTCTACGTTCTCTTTTTTGGTCTACTGCTCGGGTCTGGTTCGGTGCGCGCGCAAGAAAAGCCTGCGAATCCCGGGGCGCCAAATCCCTCAACGGCTAGTCAAGACACGTTGCGCCTCACGCTGGAACAAGCCGTTGCCCTGGCGGTGAAGCAGAACCCCACACAGCAGATCGGTCTCTTAAACGCCGCAGAAAGCGTGCAGGACAAGGACATCAGCCGCGCTAATCTTCTGCCTCAAGCGAATCTGAAAGTCGCGGACACTGTTCAGCGCGTCAACTTGCAAGCCGAGTTTGGCGGCAAGCCTCTCGTGCAGGGATTTCAGCTTCCAGGGCACATCGGACCATTCCAGACGTTCTCCGCGGGACCGACATTCGGCTCGCCTGTCTTCGACCTCTCCCTGTGGAAGCAGTATCAGGCCACGCGCACCTCGGTTGACGCTGCCAAAGCCAGCAGTTTGTCCACGCGCGAACAGGTAATTCTTCTGGTTGTTTCGCAATACATCGGCACGTTGCGCGACGTTGCGAACGTGGAAGCCTCCAGATCGCGCGTCGACCTCGCTCAGGCGCTCTACGATCAGGCCGCTGATCTTCAGAAGGAAGGCGTGGGCACAGGCATCGACACGCTGCGTGCCAACGTTGAATTGCAGAACGAAAAGCAGCGCCTGATCGAAGCGGAGAATCAACGCGACTCTTCGTTGTTTGGCCTCAGCAAGCTTCTCGACCTGAATCCCCGGCAAAAAATTGCGCTGGCCGATTCGCTCAGTTATTTCGAAACTCCGCAGCCCGATGTGGAAACCAGCATTGAGCTGGGGTTGGCCGATCGTCCGGAATGGAAGCAGTTGCAGGCACAGGAAAAAGTTGCCAAGTATGAAAAACAGTCGATTCAATACTCCCGGCTGCCCTCGCTTCGCTTCGACGGAGAGTGGGCCTATTTCGGCTTGTCCAGCACAACTGGAATTCCGACCTACAACTATGCAGCTTCCGTGAACATGCCGCTCTTCACCAGCGGCCGTATCCGCGCTGAGGTCGTCAAGCAGGACATCGAGCTGCAAAAAGTGGGCCAACAAGAGATCGATTTACGTAACCAGATTGCTCTCGACGTGAAAACTTCGCTGCTGAATCTGGAATCCGCCCGCAACGAAGTGCAGGTCGCCAACCTGGGCATCGTATTGTCCAAGCAGGAAGTGGACCAGGCGCGCGATCGCTTCCGCGCAGGCGTCGCCAACAATATCGAGGTCATTCAGGCGCAGGACTCGCTGGCGCGCGCGAACGACAACCAAATTGCTGCTTTGTATCGCTTCAACCAGGCCCGGGCGGACTTTGCGCGAGCCATTGGACAAATGGAAAAGACCTACTCGAAGTGAGGAAATGATGAGTGTTGAGATAGAAGTAGGGTTAGAAAACGCGACGAAAGTTCCCGTGCCAAAGCCCGAGGTGCAGAAACTCGAGCTGTCTTCCGACAAGTTTCTCAGTTCCAAAGTGCGCACGCGCCTGATCATCGGCGGCGTCGCTTTTTTGGCCGTGCTTCTGGGTCTTCTCCTTTACTTCCATAATCGCGAAAGCACGGACGACGCCCAGGTCGATGGCCACATCACTCCGATCGCTTCCAAGATTTACGGTCGCGTGTCCAAGGTTCTGGTGAACGACAATGAACCGGTGAAGGCCGGGCAGGTTTTGGTGCAGATTGATCCGGCAGACTACCAGGCCGCGGTGGACCAGGCCAAGGCAGCGTTGGCGCTTGCAGAAAGCGAAGCGCGTTCCGCAGGAGTGGATGTTCCCCGCATCACGGAGTCAACAAATAGCGATACATCGAACGCCAACGCGCAACTAGCCGGCGCCCGCGCCGACTTGATGCGTGCCCAGTCTACCTACCAGATGTCGCAAACAGCGGATCTGGCCTATGCGCAGGCCAACATCGAAAAAAGCAAGGCGAACGCCGAACTCGCGAAAGCGGACCTGGCGCGTTATCTGCCATTGATGGAGAAGGGCGAAATCTCCAAGCAGCAATACGACGCGGCCAAAGCCAACGCCGATGCCACTGCCAGCGCACTAACCGCCGATGAGCAGAAACTCGATCAAGCCAAACGCAACGTCGATGTCGCTCGGGCCGAAATGGACGCCGCGCAAGCACGTGTGCAACAAGCCGAAGCGGGAGTTGCCACCGCGCACGCCGACCTGAGGCGTGTCGCCATGAGTTCCGCCGACGCTCAAGCCAAGCTGGCGAAAGTAGACCAGGCTCGTGCATCGCTGGCAGCCGCTCAATTGAACTTGAGTTACTGCAACGTTGTCGCGCCGGTGGCCGGCGTCGCCACGCACAAGCAAGTGGAAAATGGACAGATCGTTCAGCAGGGACAAGGCCTTCTCGTCGTCGTCCCTCTGCAAGACGTCTGGGTCACGGCCAACTTCAAAGAGACGCAATTGCGCAACATGAAGCCCGGCCAGAAGGCCTACATCAAATCTGATACCTACGGCAAAACCTTCTCCGGACATCTCGATTCGATTTCGGGTGCGACGGGCGCCGTCATCAGCTTGCTTCCACCGGAAAATGCCACCGGCAACTACGTGAAGATCGTGCAGCGCATTCCCGTGAAGATTATTTTGGATCCGATTCCGCAGGACGTTGCGATTCTGCGGCCCGGAATGAACGTGGACGTCACCGTCATAACAAATTAACAGGAGCTACAGAGACCTGGATTTATGCGGCATAGACTCTTATCGAAATTGCGGATGCCGGACGGCTCGATCAACCCTTGGGTAATCGCCGTAACCGTCACGCTCGCTACGTTCATGGAGGTGCTCGACACTTCCATCGCCAACGTGGCCTTGCCGCATATCGCCGGCAATCTTTCCGCCGGGCAGGATGAATCCACGTGGGTCCTCACGTCGTACCTCGTATCCAACGCGATCGTCCTTCCGTTGTCCGGCTGGTTCTCCTCGGTAATCGGCCGCAAACGCTTTTACATGGGTTGCGTCGCGCTGTTCACGGTTAGTTCTTTTCTGTGCGGCCTTGCTCCCAGCCTTGGCATGCTCGTGCTCTTCCGTATTCTTCAGGGCGCGGGCGGTGGCGGATTGCAGCCCAGCGAGCAGGCCATCCTCAACGACACCTTCCCGCTCTCCAAGCGCGGCATGGCTTTCGCCGTATACGGCATCGCCGTCGTAGTCGCACCAACCATCGGTCCGTGGTTGGGCGGTTACATCACCGACAATTTTTCCTGGCGCTGGATTTTCTACATCAACATTCCAGTCGGCATCCTCTCGCTGATCCTTACCTGGTTCCTCGTTTCCGATCCGCCGTACATGAAGCGCAACAGTCTCAAGGAAGGCTTCCGCATCGATTACATTGGCATCGGCTTGATCAGCTTGGGCCTCGGCAGCATGCAAATCATCTTGGACAAGGGCCAGCGCGAAGATTGGCTCTCGTCGAACTTCATTCGCGTATTCGCCGTGTTGATGGTCGTTGGCATCGTGGCGGGAATCATTTGGGAGCTGCGCGAGAAACATCCCGTTGTCGATCTCAAGATGCTCAAGGATCGCAATTTTGCCATCGCCACCTTGGCCATGTTCTTCCTTGGATTCGTGCTGTATTCCAGCACGGTCTTGATTCCGCAGTTGCTGCAGCAACTTCTCGGCTACACAGCGGAAATGGCGGGCCTCGCGCTTTCTCCTGGCGGAGCCGTCATCATGTGCATGATGCCGGTCGTGGGTGTCCTGGTCTCAAAGCTGGACACGCGCATCCTCATTTCGTTTGGCTGCACGGTTTCGGCGCTGTCGTTGTTTGTAATGGCCGGATGGAACCTGAATCTCGACTACCGGCACGCAGTCTACGGTCGCATGTTGCAGAGTCTTGGTCTGGCGTTTCTCTTCATTCCAATCAACGTGGCCGCCTTCGCGTTCGTGCCTAAAGAAAAGAGCAACATGGGCACCGGCATCATCAATCTCGCTCGCAACATTGGCGCGAGCGTTGGTATCGCTACAGTCACAACCATGCTGGAGCGCCGCACCCAGTTCCACATGGCGCAACTCATGGATCACGTCAACGGAATGAACGCGGCCTTCCGCAACAGCCTCAACGGATTCACTACGGTTTTTGTTTCCGGTGGTTCCAGTACCGCGAACGCCACTAACCGTGCTTACGGAATGATCTATGGCATCGTCCAAAAGCAAGCGGCTATGCTCGCGTTTCTGGACAATTTCAAGATGCTCGGAGTGGTCTTTTTCTTGGTGATTCCAATCATGTTATTGCTGAAAAAGCCTAAGGGACATCGGGGGGATGTGCCCGTCCATTAACACGATGTTTTTGTAACTTTTATCGGTTCCGTGACTCTATTGTCGGTACATGGGGGAGCAAAATGGCGACGCAAGCGATAGCAACATCGACGGCAACGCAGTTGAACGACCAGAAAATCACTGAGCAGAAACTAATCCGCGCGGGTCAGCGTGGCGACGGCCAGGCGATCGAAACTCTTTTTCGCCGCTACCAGCGTCCGCTGTTTCAGACCGCGCTCCGCGTTCTCGGCAATGCTGAAGATGCTGAAGACGCTCTGCAGGACGGGTTGCTCTCCGCTTACCGCAACCTGAAGCGCTTTGAGGGCCGCTCGCAATTCTCAACCTGGCTCACGCGCATCGTCATCAATGCCGCGCTCATGAAGCGCCGCAGCGCCAAGGCACGTCCGGCATTGTCGCTCGACGAGCAACTTCACGAAGACGACATTCCGGCCGCCGAGCGCTTTGCTGACGATGGCCCGAATCCAGAGCAGGTCTACGTAGGCACGGAGATTCGCGAGATCATCAACGAGAATCTTGACGAACTTTCTCCGTTGCTCCGCACTGCCTTCGTTTTGCGCGAAGTCGAGGGCTATTCCACCGGTGAAGCCGCCAAGAAACTCGGTGTTACCGAGAATACGCTGAAGGCTCGTCTGTGGCGCGCACGCCATCAACTTGCCGAACGCCTTGGCCATCGCCTGCGTCGAATGAAGGACGGCATGAGCGGCGGAATCGGCGGCGACGAAGCCTGCAGTTACTGTTAACACCACACAATAAATCGCATAGGCCCGGGGAGACTATGTTTCCTCGGGCCTTTTGTCTGTGTGGGCGCCGTCACATATTTATTCTTTGCCGCCTGCTAACCTGCTTCTTCCGGAGGTCTATCCCCATGAGTTCCATAAGAAGTGGTGTACTCCTGGTGTTTTTCGTCCTTGGCGGCTTGATGCTCGCAGTCGATGCCAAGTTTTTTGCGCCTGCGAAAGCTGGTTCCCCTGCGGGACCGGTAATGCCGATCGGCAAAGTGGTAGAGATTCACGCGCCTCTCGGGCTGCCGCCAGTTCCCATCCCGACAGACAATCCTCCCACCCAGGAAACCGTCGCGCTCGGCCGTCGGCTTTACTACGATCCGCAATTGTCCCTCGATGGATCGATTTCCTGCGCCTCGTGCCACGCCCCGGAATTCGCCTTTTCCGATAATCGTCCATTTTCGAAAGGTGTCGGCGGAAAGCTTGGAACCCGCAAAGCTCCCACGGTCATCAATTCCGCTTACAACACGTTGCAGTTTTGGGATGGCCGCGCCGCCAGCCTCGAAGAGCAAGCCAAGGGGCCAATGGCGAATCCAGTTGAGATGGCCCACTCGCTCGATGGCGTCGTGCAACGTTTGCAGGTCGACGCGAAATATCCCGCCCTTTTCAAGTCCGCCTGGGGCACGGATCAAATCACGATAGACATCGTCGCGAAATCCATTGCTTCGTTCGAACGCACCGTCATCGCCGGTGATTCTCCCTTTGACCGTTTCTTCTATGGGCACGATAGCAAGGCGCTATCTCACTCTGCGCAGCGCGGACTGAAAATCTTCGAAGATCCCAAGAAGGGCAATTGTGCGGTCTGCCACGAAATCAACGAGAACCACGCTCTCCTTTGCGACAATAAGTTTCACAACTTAGGAGTTGGCGCGGACACCCGTGGCAATCTCAACGACCTCGGCAGATACACGCAAACCAAAAATGAAGCCGATAAGGGCGCGTTCAAGACGCCGTCCTTGCGCAACCTCGCGAACCGCGGCCCCTTCATGCACGATGGCACCTTTCCAACCGTAAAGGACGCTCTCGCGCACTACATCGGTGGAGGGAATTGGAACGAGCACCTCGACAAGGAAATCCATTCTTTGGACACTCTTACTTTCGACGAACGCAGGGAGTTGCTGGACTTTCTCGATTCCCTGAACGGCAAGCTGCCCGATAATATCGGTCCGCCACCAGACTTGGTCACCGCGCCAAAACCAGCTAAATCCGTCGGCGACTAAATTAGCCGGTCTCCTGCGCTTTAACTAGGGGCGGCTACCTTTCAATTGGTTTTGAAGATTCCGCAGAGCCTTGCGGCGGCGCGGGCGTGCGCGTTCCGATGGCCACCTGCATCGCTGTATTCTTCGGGAATACCAGTTCTCGACCGCGCGCGATGAAGTGAGAGTATATAGAAACGCTTGCGCCATACGCACCCATCGCCATGCCGAGCGGTTGCGAGTGCACAAAGATCCCCATCGCCAGCCCCACTAATTTGAATCCTCCGAGACCACCCGCGCCTCGTGCACCCGCGCTTCCACCTACATCGCCGGGACGCGCGTCAGCGTCGGTATGCGCGGAAGCCAGCGCTAGCATCACAGATACACCCGTGGCCAGATAACGTGTCTTGGGCGTGTTGGCCTCGGCACCGCCTTCCGAATCCAGCTTCACATCCTGATTTTTGCCAGCCTGCACTCCCTCCAGGCTTGTTTCCACTTTCTGCTCGATTCCATCCGGCAATACCAGTTCGTGAAATACCATGCGGAGTTGCCCGTTGCGGCTGAGGCTTCGTGCCGGCTGCACCTGAACGACCGTGCCTTTCAACAGACTTCCTTGCGGCAGGATCAGCCGATCTTCCGCGAACAACGGCCGTGACAGCACCGCCTCTACCGGATCGCCTTTCTTTGCAGTAGCCGAACTCATTTCCGCCACGAGCCGCACGCGCACCGAACTGCCGGGCGGCGGTGGAGTATTGATCGAAGCGGCTATCTCCGGCGTCAGTGGCTCGCTCCCGAAATCCAGCGACTGTTGGAGTTCGGCGAAGTACACCGTCCCCGCCTCAATGTATTGCGGGTGGGCGGGCAGTTGCGAGATCGCGTACTTCTTCAGTTTTTCGATCTTGCCAGGCTCTTGCACTTGCGCCATCGCATGATCCCACTGGTCCTTGGCCTGTTGCTTGGCCTGATCTGCTTGCTTGGCGGCTTCGCCCTTGACGCCCTTCTTTTCGGGATCGGCTGCGGTAATGAATTGAATCACCTGCCCAGAGCCGGGAGTTACGCTCGTATGAATTGGGATTTGGCGCCCGTTGGCCAGCTTTAGTTCGGTGAATTCGATTTGTACCTTGCGCGGAGGAGTAAACTCCGCATTTAGCGCATCGAGCGTTCGTTTCCCGTTCCCTACACTTTCAAGTTCGGTGATCTTGCCAATCACCTCGGTGCCCACCGGCACAACCAATTTATCGAACGCATAAACCTGCTCGGCCACACGCCCGTGCACTTCCTGACCGACTTTTCGGATTCTCACCTGCTTGTCGAGCACCACTTGCACCGCCGTCCCCTTCGGAACAGTCAATGAGATCATTTCGTTCTGTGCATCATCCACGCCAACGCCTTCGACCGGCGGCAAAGCAGTCCGCATAGTCGCCAATTTGTCATTTTGTGCAGCTGTGCTTGCTACACAACTGCCGGCCAGGATCGCCGCCAAGATAAATCGACCCATTGCCATAGTGTTTTGGCCTCCACCGTTTCGAATGCACGCTCTGCTTCAGTTGTCATCCCGAGCGCAGCGAGGGATCTGCGTTTCTCGTCTCTAAGGTAAGGAAACCGGTCCATTCTCCGATTCCCTCTTTCCTGAATGTGAATGACCGCACCGACCAACGCGCGAGAGTATCCCGCGATGGGCTGGATATGTGAAGGTATGATGCGATTAACCCGAGAAGTGTAGGCAGAAAGAGTCCGAAAAACGGGCGCATCGCTAGCTTTCTGTGCTTGCTAGCTTCCGACTACGGCAATCTCCCTAGTATTGGTCAGCTTCAGCGCCGCGCTGCCGCATATCGCCCCAAGACGCGCAATTCGCTGGTTGCGGCCCCCACTTCCTTCAGCGCGTTTTCCAGCATTTCGAACTTTTCCGCCTCCACATCAACATAAAATTGATACTCCCACGGCCGTCCATGGATAGGTCGGCTTTCGATCTTCAGCAGGTTCACACCATGCTTCGCGAATGGTTCGAGCGAGGCCAGAAGTGCGCCGGGTTGATGCGCCAGCCGCAAGGCAAGGGAAATTTTCCGCGCATCCGCCGGCCGGTACCTGCGTGCCTCCTCCGGAGGCAACAGCAGCACGAACCGCGTAAAGTTTTCGGCGTTGTCCTGAATGCTTTCCTGCAGAATGATTGCGCCATAGTGTGGTGCGGCGCGCCGCCCGCCAATCGATGCCGCCGTTTTGTCGCCTCGCTCCATCATTTCGCGCACGCTTCCCGCGGTATCTTCCGCCGGCACTCGCTTCACGCCGGGATGATTCACGAAAAATCGCTCGCATTGCGCCAGCGCCATCGGATGCGAAGCCACCGCCCGAATTTCTTGTATCCGCGCGCCCGGGCATCCCATCAGGTGATGTTCAATTGACAGAATCGTTTCGCCGCACATTTCCAGCGGACTTTCCAGCAACAGGTCGTACACGCGCACCACCGAGCCTGCCAACGTATTTTCAACCGGCACCAGCAGCGCATCCGCTGTGCCCTCCGTAATCGCTCGAAATGTTGCGTCGAATGTCGAGCGCGGCACGGTCCTGATCTCTTCTCCCAGCATTTGCACCGCTGCTGCCTCGCTGAACGCACCGGGTTCGCCCTGAAACGCCACCCGCATGTTCTTGAAATTCAGTCCGCTCATCGATCCCCGCGCAAGGGAATTCTCCGGCCATCTGCGCCGCGCTATAATTACGGCCTGATTCCGGAGGCACTGCATCATGACACAAAATCTTCCCGTCACGGGCGACTACGCCCCCTTCTACGCCAAATACATTGAACTGGTTCCGGATGGGGATCTTCTGGAAATCCTGAATGCACAACTGCACGATTATCAGCGGGTACTATCGCCTCTA
>DASXLU010000373.1:0-4315 GCA_036496065.1 Candidatus Acidiferrum sp. | reverse complement strand
CGTCATCGAATTGATGATTGCTTCAACTTGCTTAAGCTTCTTCTCGTCGACTTGCGCGTCTTTCGGGAGATTTTGCAACGGGCCAACTTTAGGCAGCATGTCGACGAGTTGCTCCAGCGGCCCCATCTTGCGAATCTGCTTCAGCTGGTCGCGAAAGTCTTCCAGCGTGAACTCTTCCTTGCGCAATTTGCGTTCGAGTTCAATCGCGGCTTTTTTGTCGAGCGCGGTTTCGGCACGTTCAATCAGCGACATGATGTCGCCCATGCCTAAGACGCGAGAAACAATTCGTTCGGGATAGAACCCTTCGAGGGCATCGTACTTTTCGCCCAAGCCCACAAACTTAACCGGTGCGCCGGTGACTTTCCCGATCGACAGAGCCGCACCGCCGCGTGCATCGCCGTCGAGCTTGGTAAGCACCACGCCGGTCAAGCCGAGACGTTTGTGAAACTCACCTGCGGAACGCACAGCATCCTGTCCGACCATGGCGTCCGCGATAAATAACATTTCGCTGGGCTGCAATTCCTTCTTCAGCATCGAGAGCTCGTTCATGAGCTCGTCGTCGATGTGCAACCGACCTGCGGTGTCCACGAGCACTACGTCGCTGGCGGATAGTTTCGCTTCCTTAATCGCGCCGCGAACAATTTCCAGCGGCTTATCCGTACCGGTGCCGGGCCAAACGGGAGTGCCGATGGCCTTGGCGACTTGCGAAAGCTGCTCACGAGCGGCGGGGCGGTAGACGTCCGTGGAAACCACGATGGGACGATGGCCGTGTTGCGACAGCCATTTGGATAATTTGCCGGTGGTCGTGGTTTTGCCGGAACCCTGAAGGCCGACAATCATCCAGACCGAAGGCGGACGCGAAGCGAACAGAGGCTTGGCGTGTTTGCCGAGCAAATTCAGCAATTCGTCGCGCACCAGCTTCACCACCTGCTGGTCGGGAGAGAGTTGCAGCAATACCTCGGACCCCAAGGCTTTCGTGCGGATATTAGCGAGTAGTTCGTCGGCTACGCTGACGTTTACGTCACCTTCGAGTAGCGCGTCGCGAATTTCTACCAGCGCGGCGTCCAGATGCTCGTCGGTGAGCTTGCCTTGCCCGCGCAGATTCTTGAATGTTCGTTGCAGCTTTTCTGTCAGGTTCTCAAACATTGGTCCGAACTCGTTTCTGTAGGGCTCTTGCTTATTGTACAGGCTGCGGGGCCACGCTGCAGCAAACGCGGCGAACCGCGGCGCTTAAGTCACTTCAGGCTCAATTCGTGGTCGGCTGCAACTTGCGATGCTAGACGTGCTGCAGGTGCGTATCTTTAAATTGCGTAGGATATTTCAAACCGAAGCCAAGCATCCGGTCCATTCCGATGTGCGCAATCCAGATCAAAATAAAAGGTGCGAGGCGATCCATGTGGAAGAGCTGGCTAGCCACAAACAATAAAACGGGTACCGATAATGTGTGCACCGAATTGTACACAGTCGATCCAAACCTGGCGTTCCAGAGATAGCCCAACATGAACAGATCGGGAACCAATAACAGCGCGGCAAACATCCACCAGGGAAAATGTCCGGCGCGATACAGAAAAATCGCGAGGACGAGAATCGACGCGCCTTCGAAATGTAAAAGGTAGCGTGGCTTTGTGAGCATGTCCCGCAAGCACCTCAGGTCTCTTTCAGCTTTTGATTGAGCTAATCCTGCAACGCGACTCCACTAAAAGGTGACTTTCACACCGAGCTGGGCGGCGAAGGGAATACCCACCGTAGTGCCCGGGCCAAAGAAATCGCCCAAGGCTCCGGCCGGGTATCGCAGTTGATTCAGGCCGTTGATCGGTTGCGTCTGGGTACACGCGGGGTTCAAGCAGAAGGCCGTGGCGTTTGCAAGATTGTTGACCGGTGTTGGTAACGCAGAAATATCCGTGATGTAAAAAGCGCCCGGATTGTTGCGATTGAAAAGATTGAAGAATTCCACAAAAGGAGTTACTGAGTAGCGCTCGTGAAAATTAAATGGTCGGCTGACGCGGAGGTCTTCCTGGATGTAAGGTCTCCCGCGAAACTCGTCGAGCGTGGTTTTCACTCCGTTGATCACGGCGCGATCGCCGACCGGCGTAGTCATCGTGAACGGGCGAGCACTCTCGGCTTGTCCCAAAGTGGAGATGAGAAAGCCGCCGGGAAGTTGGAACGTGCCGACCAGCACAAAGCGGTGCCGCACATCTTCGCCAGACGGGCCATAGTCGCCGGGGGCGAAAGCATTGTTGGGATCGCAAACACCGTTCACGTAATCGAATAACTCGCCGAGCATGCAGCCCCAAGTCTGGGCCTTGGCTAGAGTGTAATGCGCGACGAGATGAGCGCGCCGCGCCACGTTTCCTTGAACACGCAGAGACAAGCCGTCGTAACTCGAACGATTGTCGGAACGAAATACACTGGCGTCGGCATACGGATAGCTGCGAAAGCCATGCATGCCGGTTTCGTGTGTGTAATCGGCACTTAGAACCCAGTTGGAAGAAAGCGCGTGCTGAATGCCGGCGGTGGCATGCAGCGCGTAAGGCGTGTGGTAGTTGGGATCGATGAGCGAAGGAGCCGTCGGCCCGTTTTGCAGGCTGCCGGCATTGACGGACTGAAACGCGGTGACCCAACCGGATTGCGCCAAGTCGTTGTAAAAAAGACCGACGCCCGCCCGAATTACTGTTTTTTGCGAAGAGCCCAGAGTCTGTGCGATTCCGAGTCTTGGCGCGAAAGCCTTCCGGTAATCATGCGGAATGCCGTTCACAAGGGCAGTGATAAGGGCGGGGTTGAAGCTCTGGTCGTGGCCCGACGCGACGAACAGGCCAAACGTCGTGTCGTAGCGCAACCCATAATTAATAGTTAAGCGCGGAGTGGCGCGCCAGGAATCTTCCGCATAAAACCCGAGCCTCTGCACATTCTGTGAGAAGCTTCCGTCGCCCGCGGGAGTTGAGACAGCGCCCGCCGCATAATCGATTGGGAATTGAGCAGGATTCGTCGCGTAGAACGTGGGATTTTGCGGAAATGTGACCAGAGTTTCCGCGTTGGCAGTGAGCGCGCCACTCAACACCGGCTCATGAATGAAATTAACGCCGAAGCGCGGCGTGTGCTGTCCGGCGACATGCGTAACGTCATAGCGCACTTGATATTTCTGTTGGTTGCGCAACACCGGAAAATTCGCGATGCCCGTCACGAATTGATTGTCGCCATACGTTTCGAAACCGGTGATAACGCTGGATGTAGTGGTAAAAGGAAACGCGAGCGCGAAGCCAAGATCGGAATTTCGACTTTGCGTCAGGTGCAAACCGCTGAAATTCAGAACCAACGCTCCAAGCCAATCGGGCGAAAACGTGAACTGCTGGCCAATCACCAGGCTGACGTAATTGTTATGCGAGGTCGCCCCTGTGGAAGGCAGCGCTCCCTGTTGCACCAGAGCATTCCGCTGCGTGTACGAATCGATCGCAGCGCGCAAAAACCAGCGGGAACGCTCCGACTGAGCCCAGTCGATGCGCGCCGTGGCCAAATAATCGCGAAATGGCACGGGCACATTGCTCGGGACATCAATTGAGGTAACGCCGGGAACCAGTCCCATCGATGCGAGCTGGGCTAATGCGTTGAACTGGTCTGCACTCGCGGGGCTGTACGCAATGCTGGCATTTTCGTGCACATATTCGAGCGACGTAAAAAACCACAGCTTGTCTTTCACGACCGGGCCGCCTAGCGACCCCGCATAATTCTGGCGCGAGAATGGCTGCTTCGGATTGGGCGCTGGATTGTCGATGGGAAAGCGCGCGTTCAAGCCCGAAGCACGCCCGTAAAATGATCCTTCGCCATGCCAGGTGTTCGTGCCGCTTCGCGTGGTGATCACCACGGAGCCTGCCGTCGTGCGTCCGGTGTCGGCGTCGGCTTGGGCGGTGCGAAATGCGAATTCCTGAATCGCATCCGGCGAAAAATTCTGCAGAAATCCGCCAATGTAATCGTCGGAATTGTCGCCGCCATCCACGGAGATTTCATTGTTCAGTCCGGAGCTGCCTCCGGTGGCCACTGCAGTGATGCGCGCCTTGGTGGGATCGGAGGGCTCAACGGGCTCGGTGCCAGGCGCCAGATAGGCAATGTTCGCAAAGCTGCGCGCGGCCAAAGGAATGGTTTCAAGATCTTGCCGGTAGATCACAGCTTGATGGACGGCGGTGGCGGTGTCCAAATCTTCCGACGTAATGGATTGTGCAGCCGCGTTCACAAACACTTTTGCGGAAACAGTTTGGTTCCGTAGCGTAATGGTGATGTCACGTACAGAGCTGACCGCGACCACGACATCGGCGTGCGCATC
>DASXLU010000372.1:0-23082 GCA_036496065.1 Candidatus Acidiferrum sp. | reverse complement strand
AGACAGGCAACGGTGAGTTTTCGCATCGTCAATCATGGCAAAGATGGCGTAACTGAACCGTTCCAGACGAGCATTTTTCCCGGACAACTGAGCGCCGACCGACGTAGCCTCGCGCCGTACATGCTGACCACCAAGGAACTGGCGGCGGGAAAAACGATGTATGTATCGCGCACGATTACGCTGCCGGATGATGTGCACGAATTCGATGTTCGCGTGGAGACGGACGCGGGCAACAAGAGCAAGAGCGACGCGGCGAGGAGCACGGCGACAGTACATTTCAAGAATCCCGCGGCTGACGTGGGGCGCTGGGTGACCATTGGCCCGAATCACGTGGCCGAAGGTAGCGGCGCTGTGGGCGTGCTGTTTTCCATCGCGTTGGATCCAAGTAACCCGGCGACGTTTTACGTGGGATCGCACGGATCGGGCGTGTGGAAGAGCGCTGATGGTGGCGCGTCGTGGAATCCGATCACCGATTCGTTTCCTACATTGAAAATCGCGGCGCTCGGCGTGGACCCGTCGAATACCGCTCGGGTTTACGTGGCGACGCCTACGGCGGGAATTTATCGCTCGGAGGATGGGGGTACGAGCTGGACGATGATTTCCGAGAGTACGCCGCTGAATTTGAGCGACTGCTGCAATAATTTTATTTTTGATCCCGCAAATTCAAGCAGCATTTATCTGAGTTCTTTTCAGGGCGTGTTTCATTCGACGGATGGCGGCGCAAGCTGGACGCAATCGCTGAGCGGCGGAATCGTGATTTCGATGGTGCTGGATAAACCGGGCAATCGGATTTTCGCGTCGCTGGAAAATGACGGCGACCTGACCAAGACCGGGATTTACGCGTTGAATCTGACGGGTACGACATGGGACCGGATTTCCGGATGCATCATCGCCGGAACTAGTTTGCCTACCGTGACCGCGCCGACGCGGATCACGCTTTCGATGTCGGCATCCACGCTTTATGCGGCTTTCCGCACGCCGACGACGTTTCAGCTCTTCCGCACCAATGGAGGAGGATGCCGACTTGCCGGGCACTTCGACATGCAATTTGAGGCGCGCTGGAATCCTACCGGAACGAGCCTGGGCGATTCCACCGTGCCGTCGCTCTTGTGGAACAGCATTTATTCGGACCCGACGGACCCTAACTTCGTTTATGCCACTGGCACGTATTTCTGGCGATCGATCGATGGCGGAATGACGTTTAGAGTTCCTGACGGGGGACCGCACGCCGACGATCACGGATTTGCCGCAACCGCGATTCCGGGCGCGGGAAACATCAGTTATGTCGTGTGCGACGGCGGGATTTACTTCTCGACGGAGCACGGAGCGGACCAAACGTGGCAGTTCATGGGCACCGGGATAACGAACGTGGAGTTTTACGACATAGCGCTGGCCGCGACCGATCCGAATCTGGTGATTGGAGGTACGCAAGACAACGGAACCGAGAAGTATGATGCCAGCAGCCTTGGGTGGGCGTGGATTCAGGGAGGCGATGGCGGGACGGTGGCGATTGATCCGACAAACTCGCAAAACATGTACGCGATGTTTCAGTACGCGAGCAGCATCACGGCATCGAGCGACGGCGGCGCAACGTTTAACGGGATTGGTACGGGACTGCCGGACGGAGCGGTGTGCTTCAACATCCCGTTCGAGGTGCATCCGAAAATTCCCACGACGCTGCTGGCATCGTGCACTTCGTTGTGGCGAACTCCGCTGCCGGGCACGACATGGTCTAGCATTTTTGCGCCGGCCAATGAAAGCGTGACGCTTTCGTCGGTGGATCCGACCGTCGATCTGTATTACGCCGGTACGAACATCGGGAATATTTACGCGGGAACGAGCGGCACAAATTTTCAGCGGGTTTTCACTCAGCCGTCTGGCTACAACGTGACTGATATTCAGGTGGATCCGACCAATCCGACGCTAGTGTATGTAGCGTTTGGAGCCGGACAAGCGGGCAGGGTGTTTTTGCTGAAGCGGAATTCGGCCGCGCGGTCTTCGATGGCAGGCGTGGATATTACGTCGAACCTGCCGCTTGGGCTCAGCGTGGGCACCCTCGCGGTTGATCCGGAATTTGCGTTCACGGTGTATGCGGGAACAAACGCAGGAGTTTTCCGCGGGCAATCTTTCGATAGTGGCGCGACGTGGTTCTGGACGTCGTACAACAACGGACTGCCACCGGCGGTGATTATCAATCGGCTGGCGTTTCATCCAACGAGCGGAGTGTTGCGCGCGGGCACCTTCGGACGGAGCGCGTTTGAAGTGAACACCGACTCGCCGTTCGGCGGTTTAGTCGAAGTGCAAGGCAAAATAGTGTTGCTGCGTGTAAACGATGTGGGCACGGGCTATGGTCCACCGACAGATTTCATGGATGTTGAAGCAGAGGTGTGGCTGGATACGCAGCCGGGGCGCGCGTTTGGTTTCACGTTGCGCAAAGATACCGAGGAAGCGGATCACTTGGGAATGCTGAAATTATTGCGTGACGCGTTCAACGAAAATCGAACTGTACAGTTGGACTTGATTCGTACGGGCGTTCGCAACGGACGGATTTTGCGGGTAATGGATTTGCCGGAGTAGCTCGAATTCGCGGAGGTGCAACGTGAGGCCACATATTCTAATCGCGACGGTGCTGATGGTTCTGTCCGTGTTAGTGAGTCCGGCGAGGGCAAATTTGGAGGAGTCTAGCGGAAAAGTCGCGTTGTTGCGCGTGCACGACGTGGGGACACTATATGGACCCGCGAACGACCAGATCGACGTCGAGGTAATCGTGTGGCTCGACACCAAGCCGGGAATGGCATTCGGATTTCAGTTGCGCGATGACGCCAACCGAGCGGCGAGGCAGGGAATGCTGGAGCTGTTGCGCGACGCGATGAATCACGGCTATACGGTTACGATTGATTACAACATCGACCCCAACAAGAAGAATGGCGTGATCATCCGAACGTGGATCACGAAGCCCCCAGTGAGTAATTTTCCGGTGAACCATCCGGTGAATTAGGCGATTGATTCTGCGAGTGCCAGCGCGACCAGAAAATAGTCTGTCTAACTTTGTCAACGGCAGATATACCGCTATACTCGTGCGGTTATTCATCCAAACTTCGACTTCAGAATTGAGGAAATTGCCATGCATTCTACCCTTGCGCCTACCGCTCC
This sequence comes from Candidatus Acidiferrum sp., assembly GCA_036496065.1. Lineage (GTDB taxonomy): Bacteria > Acidobacteriota > Terriglobia > Acidiferrales > UBA7541 > Acidiferrum. The sequence continues at coordinate 19,929 of DASXLU010000372.1, read as the reverse complement.
CGCGACACCAGCCGTGGTTTTCGACAATTTGCAGGCGTATCAGCGCACGGCCGCTCTGAAAGCGGCGATCGAGCTGGACATTTTCCGCGCAGTCGGGAAGGGACCAGGAGATGTTGCATCGATAGCGCAGCATGCGAATGCATCGGAGCGGGGAGTTCGAATTCTGTGCGACTTCCTGGTAATCAACGGGCTTCTGGAAAAATCCGAAGGTCGCTATCGGCACACGCCGGCCAGCGCCGCATTTCTCGATCCTTCGTCGCCCAGTTCTATCGCGTCGATCGTAGGTTTTCTGTCACACCCGGACTTGGTGCAGTCATATCAGCATTTGGCAGACATCGTTCGCAAGGGAAGAACCGCGCTTCCTGGCGAGGGAACGGTTGAGCCGGAAAATCCCGTGTGGGTGCAATTCGCGGAAAGCATGGGGCCGATGATGGCGCCGGTCGCGGGGCCGCTAGGCAAAATCGCTCTTGAAGGGCGAACCGGCCCACTGAGGGTGCTGGACATCGCCGCGGGGCACGGGCTATTCGGCATTGAGATTGCCAAGCAGAATCCGCAGGCTCAGGTTACCGGGCTCGACTGGGCGCCAGTGTTGCGCGTGGCGTTGGAGAACGCAAAGAAAGCCGGCGTGCAGGATCGCTACGAAATGCTTCCCGGGAGCGCGTTCGATGTGGAATTCGCGGGTCCTTATGACGTGGTTCTGCTGACAAATTTTCTGCACCACTTTGATGCGGATACTTGTATCAGCTTGCTGAAGAAGATCCGCCGCTCACTGAAGCCCGGTGGGAGCGTTGCGACACTGGAGTTTGTGCCGAATGACAACCGCGTGAGTCCACCGCAGGCTGCTGCGTTCAGCATGACGATGCTGGCTACGACGGTTGCAGGGGATGCCTACACGTTCCGTGAATTGTCCGAGATGCACGCGAGGGCGGGCTATACCGACGTTACAGCGCATCCCATCCCGATGAGCCCGCACACAATTGTCCTGGCGCACGGGTAACCACGCGGCAATTCATCGAAAGCCACAATTCCGGAAAAAACTAAAGTCCAGCCGGTAAAACGCCCGAGATGTGTCAACAGTGTAACTGGCAAGGTTAACCTGCAAGATAGACTGTCTTTGTGTAATATGGGGTGGTTATGGCGAGAAGGAACATGGAAACAGAGGTGGGCGACCTTACGCAGGCCATCGGGCTGCTGGTGAGGAGGGTGCGCGCAGCGGCTGCATCGCATGAACTGTCTTTGACCGAGTCTGCGGTGATGGCGCGTTTGGCGAAGGATGGGCCGGCAACAACTGCCGAGCTGGCGCGGGCGGAAAGTATGAAGCCGCAGTCGATGGGAACGACGATTGCAGCACTGGAGGAGCGAGGACTGGTGGAACGCCGGCCGCATCCGACCGACGGTCGCCAGGTGAATATCGAATTGACTGCGAAAGGTGCCGAGGTACGCAAAAGTGCCCGCGAGGCGAAGCGGACGTGGCTGGCACAAGCCATTGCGCAGCTTGACGAAGAGGAAAGGGAAACGCTGTTCGAGGCTGGCGAGATTATCCGGCGTCTGGCAGAGAAATGACCTCGAGAAGAGAACCAGCGCGAGGTTCAGGCCGGCCCGTGGCGAAAACGGATTCACAAGGGCCTGTTCGGAGCGAGAACCCTAGTTCGATGGCACATGCGTGGCGAGCGCTGCGAAATCGCAACTTCAAACTGTTCTTTGCCGGTCAAACCATTTCGCTGGTCGGCACGTGGATGACGCGGCTGGCAACCAGTTGGCTGGTTTACCGGTTAACACATTCGGCGCTGTTGCTGGGGGTGGTGAGTTTCTCCGGCCAGATCGTTGCGTTTTTACTGGGACCATTTGCGGGAGTTTGGGTGGAGCGGCTGAATCGCCGGAAGTTGCTGGTGTGGACGCAAGCTTTGGCTGCCGTCCAGTCACTCGCTCTGGCCGCGCTGACGTTGGCGCATGTCATTAATTTATGGGAAATTATCGCGTTGATGGCCTTTCAGGGATTGATCAACGCATTCGATATGCCCGGGCGGCAATCGTTTCTGGTGCAGATGGTCGAAGATAGAAACGATCTGAGCAATGCGATCGCGATTAATTCGTCGATGGCCAACGGCGCACGACTGATCGGGCCGGCGATTGCGGGCCTAGTGATCGCGGTGGCGGGGGAAGGCTGGTGCTTCCTGATCGATGGCGTGAGCTACTTTGCGGTAATCGCGTCGCTGTTGATGATGCGAATCAAGCCGCTGGATTTGCGCCGCAACGCAAGCAGCATGCTGGAACAGATGCGCGAAGGTTGGGAGTACGTGCGCACATTCCGGCCGATCCGCACGATACTTCTGATCTTTGCGCTGTTGAGCCTGATGGGCTGGCCGTATTCGGTGCTGCTGCCGGTGTTTGCCGGCCAAGTGCTGCATGGCGGGGCGCATACGCTTGGTTGGCTGACGGGTGCTTCGGGAGTAGGTGCGCTGATTTCGGCGTTGTCGCTGGCAGTGCGCAAGTCGGTGGTTGGACTGACGCGCATGGTGCAGATCGCAGCGGCGATCCTTGGAACGTCGTTGATCCTGTTTGGACTGTCGCACGTGTTGTGGCTATCGCTGGTGCTGATGGTTTTTGTCGGATTCGGACTGATGCAGGGAGCGTCGGTGAGTAACACGGTCATTCAATCGCTGGTGCCGGAGGACAAACGCGCGCGAGTGATGGGCTACTACACGATGGCGTTTTTCGGGGCGGCACCGTTTGGGAGCTTGCTGGCGGGAGCGCTGGCTCACCGAATCGGCGCGCCGTACACGGTGATGGTTACCGGTGCGTTTTGCGTGGCAGGCGCAGTGTGGTTCTCGTTCGAACTGCCGAAGATGAAAGAAGTGATGCGGCCGATCTATCGGGAGATGGGGCTGTTGCCTGCGCGCGATGTTGGGTTAATTGCTGAGGAACGAGCGGCGATCGGATGAGCTGTTCACGGCGTTCCGCTGCAGGGAAAAGAGATGGCGTATGAATTGGCATGAATACATCGCGGCGTTCTTCGGAGGAATGTTTCTGACAAATGTGGTGCCGCACTTTGTGCATGGTATCTCAGGCGACCGGTTTCCGACACCATTCGCACGTCCTCCAGGGAAAGGATTGTCGTCGCCAACCGTGAACGTGCTGTGGGCGCTGGTTAATCTGATCGCTGGCTACTTGTTATTTCGAGCAGGGCGCGTGTCGAGCGGAAGCTACGCGGTGCTTATTCCTTTTTTTGCCGGCATTGTGGCGATCAGCACGGTTTCGAGCGTGCGATTTGCCGCGAAGCATGCGGACAGTTGAGCGCGTGAGGCTTGGAGCGATCACGGAACTTTATTTACAAAGAAGGGAAGCATGTCTCTTACACAAGTCGATAGCGCCGTCGCACTGATTGTGATCGATCTGCAAAATGGAGTTGTTGGACTCGAGACCGCCCAACCCATGAGCGCAATCGTGGCGCGAAGCGCTCAGCTTGCACGGGCATTTCGCGAGCGGGGACTTCCGGTGGTGCTGGTGAATGTGACCGCTGCGGCGCCGGGTCGCACCGATGTGCAACGTCCCAAGAGGGAGCTTCCAGCGGACTGGAGCGAGCTTGTTCCCGAACTGGAGCGGCAGCCGAGCGACTACATTGTGAGCAAGCAACGAGTTGGCGCGTTCATCGGCACATCGCTCGATGAATACTTACGCCAGCGCGGCGTGACGCAAGTGTTCCTGACGGGCGTGGCGTCCAGTCAAGGCGTGGAATCAACGGGGCGCAGCGCTTACGATTACGGCTACAACGTTGTGTATGTAGTGGACGCGATGACAGACCGAAGCGCCGAAGCACAGCTGTATTGCGTGGAGAAGATATTTCCGCGTATCGGTGAGACCGAAACGACCGAGAACGTGCTGAAACTTCTGCGAGCGTGAAAAACGGCTGCTCACGAGTGATGTTGCCGGGCCGAGGGACTGCGCTGGAGCGTTCGAGGCCTAGCCTCGTCGTTTGTATCTTGTTGTTCCAAGGGCTTTCGAAACTGTGAATTTCCACAAAAAATAGCTCAAGTTTCTGAGGGCGTGGATCTTAAGCTGGCGTGGTGTGCACTGGCAGCTTTGCGGCTTCCCATGCGGCGATGCCGCCGGCAAGTTCGCCAACGGATTCGAGTCCGGCGCGCCGGATCAGGCTAGCGGCGATGGAAGAGCGGTATCCGCCGGCGCAGTAGACCAATAGAGGACGATTGTCCGGCAGTGTCTTCAGATTTTCCGAGAGATGATTGAGCGGCATGCCGAGGCTGCCGGCGATGTGTTTCTGTTCGCGCTCGCGGGGGCCACGGACATCGATGACAAGCGGTGGTTGGCTGGATGATAAGAGCTCCGCGGCGAATTGCACGCTGAGGCGCTCGGTGAACGCGACGAGATCGGGGCGCGATTCAAGGCTGCGCAGCCCATTGTCCAGGTATCCGGCGACGTGATCGAAACCAATGCGGCCGAGACGGACGGCGGATTCGTTCTCCCGACCGGGATCGGCGATGATGACGATGGGATTGGTGTGATCGAGCACGGTGCCGGCCCACGTGGCGTACTGTCCACCTAAACCTATGTTGATGCTGCCGGCCAGATGCGCTGCGCCAAATTCGTCGGGATCGCGAGTGTCGAGGATTTGTGCGCCCTGCGATTGCAGCTCTAATAGCTGATCGAGCGAAAGTGGTTTCAGTTCGCGCTGCAGCGCCTCGTCTAGCGTAGGGCGCTCCTTGCTGTTCAGCACTGCATCGTAGACAAAGTACGGCGGTGCTTCGGGCTGATCGGCGGTGACCAGTTCGATGAAGGCCTGCTTGCTCATGGGCTGCAGCGCGTAGTTCAGACGACGCTGGGCGCCTATAGTCGATACGGTTTCCTTGCTGATGGCTTTGCCGCAGAGCGAACCAGCGCCGTGAGCGGGATATACGAGGCTTGCGTCAGGCAGCGGCAACAATTTCGAATGCAAAGAGTCGAATAAGAGCGCACCGAGGTCTGAAGCGGTCCAACCTAACGCGGCGCGAAGATCTGGGCGGCCAACATCGCCGATGAAGAGAGTGTCACCGGTCAAGACGGCGTGCGGCTCGCTTTCACTGCGAGCTAGATCATAAACCACAAGCGAAATGGATTCGGGAGTATGGCCGGGAGTTTCGAGTGCCTGCAAGCGAACGCGGCCGAATTCGAGGATGTCGCCGTCCGCAAGCGGGGTGAAACCGTATTCGGCTTTGGCTTTGGCGCCGAGGTAGATGGTGGCGCCTACACGGTCGCGCAATTCGAGATGGCCGGCGATGAAGTCGGCGTGGAGATGGGTGAGGAACACGTGCTTGATCTGAAGATTGTGTTCGACGGCGAAGGCCAGGTATTGGTCGATGTCCCGCTGGGGATCGATAACGGCGGCGGTGCGCGTTTCTTCATCGCCGATCAAGTATGAAGCGTGGGCTAGACAATTCAGATAGAACTGCTTGATGACCAAGCTGCACCGCCTTCGTTTCCCGATGCGAAAAACATTAGTCGTTGAATCACGATGTGAACTTGGATACGAGAATCGGATGACTCTCGAGTGCCGCCGTCCAATGTAATTGACAACGGAATTCCTTGCAAGATTGTGGAGAGTGTTGGAGCTGATGGAAAGTCAAAACCCGCACCCTTCACCAAAATCGTGAAGGATGCGGCACCCGACGTGGAGTCTTGAAAATGGCAGATGATCGGTTAGAAGGAGAACTTGGTGGCGATCTGGACGATTCGCGGCGGCGCGGCGCTTACGATATGTCCGAAGACCGGGCTGCTGATATTTCCATTGACTGCGGCAGGGCCGAAGAATTGCGCGTGATTGAACGCGTTGAAAGCTTCCAGCCGGATTTGCAACGACTTGGATTCTTTCACGCGCAGGTCTTCTATTCAGCAAAGTTGAGTTTGTGCTGGAGGGAGATGAAGCGAGGATTCGAGCGCAGCGGATCGAGTTCAGGCTCGACCTTGAGAAAGACAAGACCGTTCGAACGGTCGGCATATGCTTTTTCGAGCCAATCCATTGCCAATTCATCCTTTCCCAAACCCAAATACACAGTCGCAACGTAAAACGGGGAAACATACTTCTTCTTGGACTGAGCGTTCAACTGCGCCAAGAGTTTCATTGCTTCCAAGTGATTTCCAGAAAGCGCATAAGCGTGGGCTAGCGCAGAGATCATCAAGGGACTGGAGTGAGACAGTTCGACGGCTTGCTGTAGTTCCGCGATGGCAAGATCGAATTCGGACTTTTCTTCGTAGGCTTGGCCGAGAATCAGATGTGCCCATTCGTAGGAAGGATCCATTTCCAAGGTGTCTTGAAGCTGAACGATGGAACGGTCAAACTCACGGGCCAGATAAAGGCGCCAGCCAAAACTCGCGTTGATGCTGATGGACAGGGGCTCGAGATCACGTGCCTTCTTGATTTGTTCGAAGCTGTCGTCAAAGCGTCCTAAAGCGATTAGATAGAGAGAGTATCGTTGGTAGGCAGTGGCATAGGCTGGGTCGAGTTGAATCGCTCTCCTAAAGCCTTCTGCTGCACCGGCCCAGTCCCAATCGTAATTAAACTTCGCAGTGGCAAGGGAGGTCTCCGCTTCTGCCAGAGAAGGATCAATCTCCAGTGCACGGACAGCGGCGGCTTTGGCCTTAGGCGCGGCTTCTGCAGCAGGAACGCTACCGTAGATGGTCGCCCCGATAATGCCGTAACAATCGGCGAGGCCCGCGTAGGCCAACGCGTATTGAGGATCTCTGCGTGTTGCCTGCTCAAAATAGCCAATGGCTTTGGTAAAGCCTTCGCCTGAGCGCTTGTTCCAGTAGTAGCGCCCCTTCAAATAATCCTCGTAAGCTTCAGGGCCTACAGCAGGTTTTTTGGCCAAGCGTTCTTTGTCTTCCTCGGTAAGGTTAATCCGAATTTCATCGGCGATGGCTGAGGAGACGCGATTCTGGAGGGCAAGGACGTCGCCAATGGGGCTTTCGTAGGTGTCCGCCCAAAGGTGATGATCCGTAGAAACCTGCACGAGTTCGGCGGTAATTCGCACGCGGTTTCCCACGCGCATCACCGTCCCTTCGACCACAGCGTCCACGTTCAGCTCGTTGGCAATTTGCGGGAGAGGCTTGTGGGTCCCTTTGTAAGCCATTGCCGTGGATCTGGAAATCACCCGCAGGGAGCGGATTTTGGCCAGATTCGCGATCAAATCATCGGTCATCCCATCGGCGAAATAGTCCTGGTCCCTATCTCCCGAGAGATTTTCAAGGGGAAGCACGACCAGCGAACTACTGTGGTTAGCTTTTCCCTTACTGGCATTGACGCCACGCACGTAGTGCACCGTAACACCAGAGATGAGCGCGCTGCCCGCCAGCACGGCGGCCGCCAGTACCGCGATGCGGGGAAGGGCGAGGGACCTCTTCCCTTCGCGGTCGAATATTCCGCGAAGAAGTCCCGCCTTGCTCAAGGGAGCTTCGTTCGCAACGGCAAGCGTTGGCACCACCGGGAGTCCGGTAGCCGGCTGGGGGACCGGTACGTCCGTCGAAACCGGTTTTCGGAGTTCAACGGGTGCGATGAAGCGATAGCCCCTACGAGGCAACGTCTCGATAAAGCGAGGATGGTCTGAGGAATCGCCCAGGACTTCGCGAAGCCGCATAACTGCGTTATTCAGGCCATGATCAAAATCCACAAACGTGTCACCTGGCCAGAGGCGCTCGCGCAAATACTCGCGAGAAACAATTTCTCCAGGCATGGCCAAGAGCATTACTAAGATTTGGAAAGGCTGCTCGGAGAGTTTTAGCCGCAAGCCATGCTTGCGGAGTTCTCCAGCCCCCATATCGGCTTCGAACACGCCGAAGCGCACGTTCCTCGGAGAGCGATTGGTTTGTTCCATAAGGATCCGGGAATGGCCGAAAGTATAGCGCTCGGGTCCAAGAGCGTCAAAGGCAACTTTGGATGTCGCAGGCTAAACCATGGATTTTCAACAGCAAGGCAAAGGATGTAGAAATGCTTCCGATTGGACGCATCGCGGATTGCGTTATTTTCGCGCTCCAGGCAGATTCTCACGACTAACAAGAGCTGGTCCATGTGGGCCGAATGCTGCTGCGCGCAAGTATTCGCTTGAACTGGATCTGGCGCTGAATTGGGGGCGCGCGAGGGGGGAAGATGAAGTCTTTCAGAGTTTTTACGTTTTCAGATCGAACATGGGTGTGGGTTTCGCTCACCGTGACCCTGCTCCTTTTGTGCGCGGGTCCGGCTCGGGCGCAAGTCTCGGGCGCGACGCTTTCTGGCCTAATTACGGACGAAAACGGCGGAGCAGTTCCATCGGCGGACGTGGTCATCAAGAACTTGGGGACCGGATTGACGCGAGAGGTGGCTTCCAACACCGACGGCTTCTATTCCGCTCCAAATCTTAACCCTGGTAACTATGAGGTTCGCGTAACCTCGCAAGGATTCCAAACGCTGATACAAAAAGAGATCACTCTAAACGTAGGTGCGGAGCAGTCCCTAAATCTCACTCTAAAGGTTGGCCAGCTGAACCAAACCGTTGAAGTAAACTCTGCGCCGCCCGACGTGCAAACCTCGTCTTCCACGATCAGCGCCACCGTGGACTCGAAGACCGTTCGTCAATTGCCATTGAACGGGCGAGATTGGACTTCTTTGGCAACTCTGGAACCGGGGGTCGTGAGTATTCCCAATCAGGCTACGACTTCCTTCAGCGCCAACAAAGGCAATCGCGGCTTCGGAAATCAGTTGAGCAACGGCGGACATCGGGCCAACGAGAACAGCTATCGCGTCAACGCTATCAGCATTAACGATTACTCGAACTCCGCGCCGGGCGGAGCAACCGGGGTGAACCTTGGTGTTGACGCAATTCAAGAATTTTCGGTGCTGACCAGCAATTACACGGCGGAGTACGGTAGAACCTCCGGCGCGGTCATTAACGCCATCACCAAGTCCGGCACAGATCAATTCCATGGCACGGGTTATTTCTTCGATCGCGACAGTATTTTCGATGCGCGTAACTTTTTTGACGGTCCCACGATACCCCCGTTCCGGCGCATTCAATTTGGAGCCTCGGGGGGTACCGCGATCATCAAGGACAAAACCTTTGTTTTCGCGAACTACGAGGGAATCCGTCAAAGTTCTTCTTCCTCGGGAACCATTAACGTGCCGTCGCAGGAAGCACGGAACGGACTGCTGTGTGTGGCATCCGGCGGCAACCCCTGCGCGTCTCTGAACCAAATCGCGGTGGACCCCAGGGTGACTCCGTACCTCGCGCTGTGGCCTTGCCCCGCGACCTGTCAAAACGCAACGTTCACGGATGTAGTGAGTTTCGACTCGGTCACGCCAAACCATGCCGACGAAAATTACTTCATTACCAGGGTAGACCAAAAACTCTCTGCCAAAGACAACCTCTCCGGCAGCTATTTCTTTGATTCTGGTCCACAAAGTCAGACGGACCCGTTGGGCAATACCGTGCACCAGGTTTTTTCCCGCCGGCAGATGTTTAGCGCGGAAGAAACGCACATCTTCAACCCCGCCCTCGTGAACACAATTCGTGGTGGATACAGCCGAGTCATCGGAGACATCAACACCCCTGTCTCGAGTGATGCGGTTGCAAAGGATACAGCGCTGGCGATTGCACCAGGCGCTGGCGGTCCCCCGGAGATCCCGGTTTCAGGTCTGACAACCGCTTATGGTCTTGGCGGGTTTAACAAATTCAAGCACGCCTGGAATTCGTTTCAGGGCTACGATGACGCATTCCTCACGCACGGCACGCACTCCATCAAGTTTGGGTTTGCTTTCGAGCGCATGCAGTACAACATTCTTGAACAATTGAGTCCCAACGGCCGAATGAACGGCTATTCGTTGGAGGCTTTTCTGACCAATGCGCCACACCAATTGAACGCGCTGGCACCAGGTGGCTCATTTGAAGTCGGTCTTCGCGAGAGCCTGATCGCGGGTTATATCCAGGATGACTGGCGCTTTCGCCCGAATATTACTTTCAATATCGGCCTGCGCTATGAAATGACCACGCGCCCGACGGACTCTCACGACGTCCCTGGATACACCGTCAGTGGATACACGGTAGCCAGCGCGGGCTTTCAACAAATCCAGACACTCAGCGATTGCACCCCCGGTACAACCTCCTGCGGCCCTGTGGGTACCAACAGTCCAATCGGAAACAACCCCACAACCAAGAACTTCGAACCGCGAATTGGAGTGTCCTGGGATCCACGCAAAGATGGCAAAACCGCGGTGCGAGCGGGATTCGGCATCTTCGACGTATTGCCCCTGCCGTACCAGTTTGGCCTGAACACCGCGGCAACGGCGCCTTTTCAGATCATTGGAGCTGACCCGGCTGCCATTCTGGGGACCGGAACCACGGATGCGAATTTAAATTTCGATCGCCAAAAGATTCGTAACCGCTATATTGATCCTGACCCGCACCGCGCGGATGTGTTGAACTGGAATCTGAACATACAGCACGAAATTGCGAACGGCTGGACGGCACTGGTCGGCTACGTTGGTTCTCGTTCCGTTCATTTGTCGGTGGCTTCCGACGACATCAACCTTGTACAGCCCTCCTATGTAAACGGCGTTGGGTTTGTCTTTCCATGCAATCCCGCCCTTGTCGTGCCGTATACCACCGGCAACAACTGCTCGAACAACCAAACGGGGACGCGTATCAATTCAAACTGGGGAGGCGGTGCTGGCATACGGCCAGTGCTGTTTGACGGGTCGGCATCTTACAACGCACTGCAGGCGCAACTAAAGAAAGCGGCCACCCATGGTGTCCAAGGCCAAGCTTCCTACACCTTCGGAAAGTGCCGCGATACCAGTTCCGCTCCGGTTACCGGAGATACCTATCTGAATTCGATCGCGGTGCCACTTCTCCTCGTAAAAACAGCGAGAGTCGGTGCGTGCGACTTCGACATTCGGCAAACTCTGACCGGATCAGTCATTTGGGACATTCCCGGACCTAAATCAGGCGCGGCCGGGTTTATCGCTGGAGGTTGGCAAGTCGGGACGATCGTCACCGCCTCCACGGGCGCACCGTTTACGGTAACCGTGGGCGACGGCAACGATCCTCTAGGCACTGGATTTAACGGTGATTATTCCATGAACTTTGCAAACATAATCCCGGGATGCAATGCGCTTCGCGGAGGTGTGAATTATCTGAACACGGCGTGTTTCACTCCCCCAACAGCGCCAGCCTCTCTTGGGCCGGCGACAGCCGCCAATCCTTATGGTTGCGCCCCGCTTTCCTACACTAGTTCTCCGGTTAGTGCTCCTGTCGGGCAACAATTCTGTTCGAACGTTCTCGGCAACTCGGGCCGCAATCGGTTCTATGGGCCGGGCCTGACCACCGTCGACTTCTCTATCTTCAAAAATACCGCCGTGCCAAAAATCTCAGAGACGTTTAGCGTTCAATTCCGCGCAGAATTCTTCAACATCTTGAACCACACGAACTTCCTCTCCCCGGGATTTCTGAATACGTTTGGCCAAAACAACTCGGCATATGACTTCAACGGAGGCTCTCTCCCGACGGCACTAAATCAGACCTCAACGACTTCCAGACAGATTCAGCTCGGTCTGAAGTTAGTCTGGTGATTTCAAGCAGCACGCTACGAGGCTGGACGTAGTAATGCCCGGCCTCGCCCGTCAGGTACGCTCTCTAGGGCCCTTGCGGCCGTCCGTAATTTGTTTCCGTAAGTGTCCAGCAACTAGAGAAACTGCCGCGGCGTTTCTATGCAGTGTCTTTGAGACTGAAGCAATGGCCATATCGAATACACACTCATGATCACTTCGCCTGAACGCAGAGCCAAAGTTTGGTCCGTGATCCAGGTCTCCAGCGGGAATTTCCTGGAGATGTACGACTTCATGGTGTTCGGCTACTTTGCTTCAGCCATTGGGAAGGCGTTCTTTCCAACTGGCAGTGCTTTCGTTTCCTTGATGCTCTCGCTGATGACGTTTGGCGCTGGTTTTCTTATGCGTCCCCTGGGAGCGCTGGTGCTGGGTGCCTACACGGATCGCCACGGTCGTAGAGCAGGGTTGCTTCTGACGTTGGGAATGATGTCGGTCGGGATATTCTCGATTGCTTGCATGCCGGGTTACGCGACCATCGGATTGCTGGCGCCCGTGCTTGTGGTCATCGGCCGGCTTCTCCAGGGATTTTCAGCCGGGATGGAGCTCGGCGGCGTTTCCGTCTATTTGTCGGAGATCGCGACCCCTGGCCACAAGGGTTTTTATGTAAGCTGGCAATCGGGCAGCCAGCAAGTAGCCGTGATGACGGCAGCCTCGGTTGGAGTGTTGCTAAACTCATTTCTACCGCCAGAAACGATACAGCAATGGGGATGGAGAGTTCCGCTGCTTCTCGGCTGCATTATCGTTCCATTTCTCTTCCGGTTAAGAAAGTCGCTGCAAGAAACGGATGAGTTTTTGGCGCGCTCCCGCCGACCGAGCACATCGGAAATCCTGCGTTCTCTGAAAAGCAATTGGGCCATTGTCATGGTGGGGACGTTCATGGTGACGATGACCACGGTGTCCTTCTATATGATCACCGCGTATACGCCGACCTACGGGAGTTCCGTGCTGCATCTTTCAAGCGGCGATAGTCTTGTGGTAACGCTGTGCGTGGGAGCATCGAATCTGTTTTGGCTGCCCATTATGGGAGCACTGTCCGACAGGATTGGCCGTCGTCCGCTGCTATTTGGTTGCACGATATTGATGTTGATCACCGCTTATCCGACGATGCTGTGGTTGGTGCGCGACCCCTCCTTCTCCAGACTTTTGGCCGTTGAACTGTGGCTATCGTTTATATACGGCAGCTACAACGGCGCCATGGTTGTCTTTCTCACGGAAATCATGCCGATTGATGTACGCACTTCTGGGTTTGCGCTAGCGTATAGCTTGGCTACCGCAATTTTCGGAGGTTTCACCCCCGCTCTAAGCACCTATCTGATCCATATCTCAGGGAACCGGGCCATTCCTGGATTGTGGTTATCTTTTGCTGCTGCTTGCGGACTAGTGGCGGCTCTGTTCGCCAAGCGCAACAACTCAGTAATTGAAGCAGAACGCTCCGTGGCCATGCAACCCTAGTTACCCCACCTTGGATCGCAAACGGCCGTTGTTTCAGTCTCCGGCGGGCATCCGAACGGATTGAACGGGATCGCCGCTGGCGGTCAGTCCTTTGCTTGCCGGACTCTTATTCGCCCGGCCATCGTTAATTAATGCCCCCTTCTTTCTGGCAGGAAGGTTGAAAATCATCTACGACTTACTGTTGTACAAGGAATTTGTCGCTACGTCGCCTCCCGCCAAAAATTAGGATCGCGGCGATACTTTTAGAGACAACAGCCCGACCGACTTAGCACTGGGGAGAATTCTGACAATTTCTTCAGGAAGAATTAAGTAGCTGCTTCCGAATGAGTCACCTAACATTGTTTGTCTGAAACGTGAACCGCTAAGGGCTTAACAGCTTTTGGGAATGACTAGAGGACGGACATGAATTACGCGGCTCTCTTTCAATCCGCAATAGTCGCTCTTCTCCGTAACAAGATGCGAAGTGTCCTGACGGTCTTGGGAATCACCATCGGGATTGCGGCGGTGATCTGTGTCGTGGCGATCGGCAAAGCTGGACAAGCTCGCGTGGAGCAGCAGTTGAATAATTTAGGAGATAATTTCGTTTGGATCGAGGCTGGAGGTCGTGCGGTAAATGGGGTCCGAACGGGTACGCATGATACCAAGACGCTACTGATGTCGGACGCTATGGCGATCAAGAGTCAAATTTCGTTAATCAAGAGCGTTTCGGCGAATGTCGATGATCCGGTGCAAGTCATCTACGGGAATCAGAATTGGCATACATCGTATCGCGGTGTTTCGCCCGAGTACTTCGACATCAAGCGTTGGTACCTGGATCAGGGAGCGATATTCTCGCAAGACGATGTCGATCGAGCAGCCGATGTGTGTGTCGTTGGGCGAACAGTGCGAGAGCAGTTGTTTGGTGTGGAAGACGCGGTGGGAAAAGTTATTCGGGTGAACAACCTGCCTTGTAAGGTTGTGGCCACGCTTCAGCCCAAAGGACTATCACTTTCCGGTCAAGATCAGGACGATACGATTATCTTGCCGTACACAACGGCTCAGAAAAAGATCAAAGGCATTACATGGCTGGACGACATCCTCTGCTCGGCCGTGTCCCAGGATGCAGTAAAGCTGGCGGGACAAGAAGCCGCGGCCGTGCTTCGGGATCGCCACCATCTGCGACCCGAAGAAGAGGACGATTTCAACATACGGAATCCGGAGGACATCATTCAGGCGCAATTGGACGCGAGCAAGACCCTGACGGTTCTCCTGATTGCGATAGCCTCCGTTTCCCTGATCGTTGGGGGAATAGGCATCATGAATGTGATGTTGGTTTCGGTGACGGAACGAACCAGGGAGATCGGCGTCCGCGTCGCAGTAGGAGCGACCGAAGAAGCCATACAGCTTCAGTTCCTCGGTGAATCCATCATGTTAAGCCTGGTCGGAGGCGCCGCCGGCGTACTGCTCGGAGTGCTTGGTTCCTACCTGGTAGGGCAGACCCTGCAGTGGCCGATCCAAATGTCGCTTGAGTCTGTCGCTATTGCGGCGCTTTTCTCGATTGCCGTAGGTGTGTTCTTCGGATATTACCCCGCACGAAAGGCATCCCGGCTTGATCCGATCGAAGCACTGCGTTACGAATGAGGATATGGTCTCGGATTCCTGGAACGGCGCATGAAGGTCAAAACTAGATGGCTCATTTTGACAGGTATTGTAGTGGCGATTGTGCTCTTCGTCGCGTTCGGCCTGAACCGAAAGACGCAGGCCGAGCATTTCACGGCTAAGGTTGAGCGAGGTGAAATTCATGATGTCGTGGAAGCGACAGGTACGATCAACCCGATCGTGACGGTGCTTGTAGGTTCGCAAGTTTCCGGCACTATCGCAGAGCTCCATGCAGATTTCAATTCCATCGTCCACAAGGGTGACGTCGTTGCGTTGATTGATCCAGCTTTGTTTAGGGGCGCTCTTCTGGAGGCAAAATCCGACTTGGAAAATTCGAGGGCGAACCTCGTTGCGGCACGCGCCACAGTCGATAAGCTAAAAGCAGCGTTGGTGCAATCCAAGGCCGACTATGAGCGCGCCAAAGGTCTTTCCCAGGGGGGCGTGTTAAGCCAGCAACAGTTGGACATCGCCAAATCCAACTATGATTCCGCCAACGCCGCAGTGAATGCCGCGGTGGCAAACGTTACTCAAGCGGAAGCACAAGTTAGTCAAAAAGAGGCCGCGGTCAGCGTTGCTCAGACCAATCTCGACTACACAGTAATTCGGTCTCCAATCGATGGAACGGTTGTAGCGCGCAATGTCGATCTCGGGCAGACCGTGGCCGCCTCTTTTTCAGCGCCGACCATTTTTACGATCGCGAAAGATCTTAAGACCATGTGGGTGTACACCAAAACCGACGAGTCCGATGTCGGTAATATCCAAATCGGGAAGCCCGTGACGTTTAAAGTCGATGCGTTTCCGAAAGAGACGTTTCAAGGTGTGGTGAAACAGCTCCGAATGAACGCGACCACGGTTCAGAGTGTGGTCACCTATGACACGATCATCGAGTTCGCTAATCCAGATTTGAAGCTGTTCCCAGGGATGACAGCGTATGTGACGATCCCCGTGGACACAGTTCGGAATGCGCTGAAGCTTCCCAACACGGCGTTGCGCTACAAACCTCCTATGGCTCCCGAGGAAATACTGGCAGTTTACAAGCAATACGGAATCGACGGAGGCGAGCGGATTCAGGGGGCCGCCGATACCCCGGCAGCGGCCACAAACGCGCAAATCGGTGGCGTAGCTCAGAATGCGCCACGTACACCGAAGACGGATACTGCCGTCGTTTGGAAACTGCACCCTGATAACAGCATGGAGCCAGTCAAAGTAGCACTTGGCATTACTGACCATGAATACACTCAGCTGAAAGGGCCTCTCAAGGGGGACTTGAAAGAAGGGGACGAACTCATCATTCGGTCGGTTGCTCCCAAGAATCAAGCTCTCGGTGGGATAAGGCGCTAATCGATAATTCTAAACAGCACCGTGGATTAATGGCTGCCACCAACCAAATCGAAATCGCTCAGACGGACTTGGCATCAAGCGCCGTTATCCGCGTCGAAGACGCACATAAATATTACCAACTGGGCGAGGTGCGCGTTCATGCGCTTCGCGGTTTGAGCCTGGACATTCGTCGCGGAGAGTTTGTGGCAATCATGGGGGCAAGCGGCAGTGGCAAGTCTACCTTCATGAATATGCTGGGGTGCCTCGACAAGCCGACATCCGGACGATATCTACTGGAGGGAATCGACGTTTCCAGTCATGACAAGAAGGCATTAGCACTGATCCGCAACCAGAAGATAGGTTTTGTGTTTCAAAGCTTCAATCTGCTAGCACGAACGACGGCGCTCGAGAACACCGAACTCCCCGCGCTCTACGCAAAAATTGATCGTACGGAACGTGAACAACGCGCCAAAGAAGCACTATCGATGGTGGGTTTGGCGGAGAGGATGCACCATTTCCCTTCGCAAATGTCTGGGGGACAGCAACAACGGGTGGCGATTGCGCGGGCATTAGTAAACCGTCCTTCCATCTTGCTGGCAGATGAACCGACCGGAAACCTCGACAGCCGTACTTCGATCGAGATCCTGCAAATCTTCCAGAATCTAAACGACCGGGGTCTCACAATTGTTCTGGTCACGCATGAACACGACATCGCGCAATTCGCAAAACGTGTACTCGTCTTTCGCGATGGAAAGATCCGGAAGGATGATTCCGTTTTAAATCGCCCAATAGCAACCGAAGTTTTAAAGACATTACCGACGCTGGACGACTAGCGAAAGGGACGTTCCTTAAGATCGCTTCAGGAAAACTTCAGTAGGAACTCCCGGCCCGGGCTCCTAGCATGTTATGCGCATGGTACAAACGTCTGCTTCAGCAGTTTTTGGATTACGAGACTAAGACTTCAAGATAAGCCACATGCCGGAAAAAGCGCAATTGCGAATCCTCGTGGTTGAAGACGAAACAAAGGTGGCTCGCGCTCTTCGCGAAGGATTGGAGCGCGAGAAATATGAAGTCGTCGTTGCGCAAACAGGTGAAGAGGGATTCTTCCTTGTAAATGCAGAGGAATTCGACCTGGTCATTCTGGATCTTATGCTTCCGGGACGAGATGGTCTTCAGGTGTTGTCCACGCTGCGCAAGCGTGGCTTGGAAACCCCAGTCCTCATCCTCACGGCGCGAGATGCGGTCGAGGATCGAGTCAGAGGGCTGGACAGTGGCGCGGACGATTACCTCGTGAAACCGTTTGCTTTTCCGGAGCTTTTGGCGCGCGTTCGCGCAAGGCTCCGCCGTAACCGAAGCGAACAAGATCCCCGATTAAGACTGGCTGATCTTGAGATGGACGTGTTGGCCCGCAACGCAAAAAGGAGCGGACGGTCACTTGAGTTGACAGTGCGAGAGTTCGAGCTTCTGGAATATCTGCTTCGGCACAAAGAGCACATCGTCTCAAGAGAAATGCTGGCGCGCGACGTCTGGAAGGAGTCTGCACGCGTGACGCCGCTTGATAACGTCATGGACGTTCATATTAATCGCCTTAGGCGAAAGGTGGATGAACCCTTCGGCCGCAAACTAATCCACACCGTTCGCGGCGTAGGATTTGTGCTGCGAGAAGAATCATGAAACTGTACCCGACCAGCGTGCGATCACGATTGACCTTGTGGTATGTCGGCGTCCTGGCCGTTCTGCTTCTGGCCTATGGCGCAGGGTCTTTCTTCTATTTGCTTTTGAGCATGCGGCATCAAATGGATCATAACCTGTTGGAGGACAAGGAAACGGTTGAGGGGCAAATCGTAACGAAACCCGGCGGGCTAACTGTGCAGTCGCATCATGGCGAAGAGGGCGAACCCAGCGTCCGACGATTTATTGAAATCTGGACCCCCGACGGCAAGCTTCTGTACCGTACAGCCCAACTCCAAGGGCAAGCCCTTGGAGCTCCACCCGTGTTGGGTGAAAAACTCAAGAGAAACGAATTCGCTTCGGTGGTCCTGTCGAATGGTTTACGGGTACGTGTCGTTACGAGCTTCCACCACATGGAGAACGGCTTGATTGTGATTCGCGTTGGCCACAACGAAGAATCGATGGGCCGCGAACTAAACGAATTTGGAACGGTTTTGGCCATTGGTTTTCCTCTGGGAGTGTTCCTGGCGGGAATCGGCGGATATGCCTTGGCGCATAAGGCGCTTGCACCGATAAGCGCAATGGCCCGCGAAACCAAGAAAATATCTGCCGAGGATTTGGCTGCAAGACTCTCGATAAGAAACCCACAAGACGAACTCGGCCAACTAGGAGCCGTCTTTAACAACATGCTGAGTAGACTCCAACAAGCTTTCGAGCGATTGCGGCGATTCACCGCGGATGCGTCGCACGAATTACGTACGCCGCTGACTGCGATGCGCAGTGTTGGAGAGGTTGCTCTTCAAGACGGAAAGACTGCCGCTGAATATCGTGACGTTATCGGGAGCATGCTTGAAGAAGTGGACCATTTGACGCGGCTTGTAGAGAGCCTACTGGTTCTTTCTCGGGCCGATGCGGGTCACGTACGGCTCAATCGCGAGGAGGTATCTCTCGTCTCAGTCGCACAAGAGGCCGTGTCCGTGCTTGAAGTGTTAGCCGAGGAAAAAAGGCAAACCGTTGCCGTCACGGGCGAGCCTAGTTTGGCGGTGTTCGCCGACCGTTTAATCCTGCGACAGGCAATCGTCAATCTTTTGGACAACGCCATCAAGTATTCACCGCCGGACAGCCGGATTCTCGTCCGTGCAGGCGAAGGCGAAGCGGATGAGGTTTTTCTAGAGATCATTGATCGAGGCCCGGGCATTCCGATTGAGCAGCAGCCGTACGTCTTCGACCGTTTTTATAGGGTGGATGAAGCGCGGACCAGGGAATGGGGTGGTACTGGGCTTGGGTTATCCATTACCAGATGGGCCGTGGAAGCTCACGATGGGGACGTGACGCTTAAAAGCCAAGAAGGATCAGGCAGTGTCTTTCGAGTGTCTCTCCCTCTTGCTAGAAAGCCTGCGCAACCCTGAAGAATTATTCGGTAAAACTTAAGTAGGTACTCCAACGCTCCATTTGTAAGATGCACGGGCAGGACGGGATTTGTTGACTCCCCGTACCAATTTTGAGGCCCGCAATCAACGAGGATAAATCTATGCGTAAGCTTCGGATTATCTCTCTGAGTCCGCTCGTTCTTTTAGCTCTTTGCCTAACGTCTGCGACCTCCAGAATGCAGGAGAAACAATATCTCCGGCTCGTGCAGACAATCCCCTGCCAAATGTAAAAGGGCGCCTGAAGCACTTGGATATTGACGTTAAAAAGCAAACGACTCTTCGTGGCAGGACTCGAGAACGGCTCCCTCGAGGTCGTCGACTTGCAGGTGGGCAAGTGATGGAAAAGCGTTTCCGGTTTTCAAAAGCGGCATGGTGTCGTGTAGGGAAAAGGGAAAACATATGAAGAATTCTGCATCTGGTTGTGATTCGCCGGTTCGCATTGACCAGTTAGCGCGTTTTTTCGCGCCCGTAGCAGCACTGCTTTTGGCCTTTCTCTCCGCCACTATACATGCGCAGGCGCCTGCCACGCCTCCACCCGACGCGCAGCCGGCGGCACAGGCTACTCCGCCCGCCGCCGCGCCTATTCGTCTGGTTCAAACCATTCCCATGCCCGGTGTCCAAGGCCGCATGGACCATCTTGGAATAGATGTCAAAGGCAAGCGGCTCTTCGCCGCGGCGCTGGACGACAATCAAAACACCGTCGAGGTCATTGATTTAAAAGTCGGCAAGCGAGTTTTCAGCATCCCAGGACAGAGTAAGCCGCAAGGTGTGTTCTATTCCCCGAACTACAAAAAA
>DASXLU010000371.1:0-9713 GCA_036496065.1 Candidatus Acidiferrum sp. | reverse complement strand
GGAAGAAGCGGATCGAGCGGTTGAAGCGGCGTGCGGGCCGTTAGGAATGTCGGAACGCGGCGATGCGGAAAGTGAACGAGGTGGAGGGTTCACAGCGCTTCGTCCGATTGCGGCCGGAAATGTGCCGCTGCGAACGTCGGCGGCAGTGAGTGCGGGAGCCAGCGCCGCAGTGGCCGCTGCACCAGAAATTATTTTGCTGAGCGTGGAAGACGCCGCGAAGTTGAAGCGGTTTTACCTGCAGGAAATGCGTGGATTCTTGGAGGCACCGCGACGACGAGGGCAACGACTCGGGGATGAACAAAAGGCGGTGACTGCTTTTGCTGGATTGCGGACGGTTTTGCCAGTTGCGGCGCACGGCACTGTTGAGGACCTGCAGGAGATTTGCGAGGAAGCTCGGCAATTGGCGTTGCAGCAGAGATTGCATCACTGGCTGCATGGATGGTTGCTGGTGCATATACCGCTGTCGCTGGCGTTGATTGGGCTGGGAGTGGTGCATGCGCTGTTGGCGCTGAGATATTAGTGGCCAGTGATTAGTGGCGAGTTAAAGAAAAAGGTTAAGAAGATTTTTCACCACAGAGAGCGTAGAGGCCACAGAGAACTACTGCGACGAGGATGAGTTAGGTGAATGGCTAGGGCGAGGACAACCAAGAAACTGGCGCAGCGGATCGACCTGAATTATTTCAAGAGGCCGACTGCGTTCAAGCGCGCGAAGCTGTGGCTCAGCGTGCTGGTGCCTTTGCTGGCGCTGGGATGGATCGGCTACAAAGGACTTGCGCGGGACTCTCGCGTTTATTCCAGTGGCAGGATGAGCGAAGCGCACGCGGTGCTGGAGAAACAGTGCGCCGCATGCCACGTACAGAGAGCGGGGGATTTTTCGGCGAGTGCGGCGGATAGCGCCTGCGAGAGTTGCCACGATGGTCCGCCGCACCACGAGAGTCAAGTAAAGGCTGCGGTGCCGGAATGCGCGACGTGCCACATGGAGCATCGCGGGCGTATCAACATCAGCGCGGCAAGCAATCAGAGCTGCGCGGAGTGCCATCAGAACCTCAAGACAACGAGCGGGATCACAGCGTACGCCTCGCACATTGAGAGCCTGGAGGAAGGCCATCCGGAATTCCGGGCGGTGCGCGCCGATGCCCGCGATCCATCGACGATAGCGTTGAACCACGCGATGCACATGAAGCCGATCCGAAGGGGACCGAACGGACCGCTCGTACAGTTGGAATGCGGAGATTGCCATCGCGCGGCGGTAACGACAGCAGCGTGGACCTATGGGGATGCGCGGTACGTTGCGGCGAGTGTGACGTATAAGGACGCGGACGAATTGTTGCCTGCGAAGGAAGGACCGCTGGCTGCGCATGTGGGAATGAATCCGCGCGCCTACATGGCGCCCGTGAAATTTGCGACAGCCTGTGCGGGTTGCCATTCGTTGAGTTTCGACAAACGTTTCGAAGAAGGAGCGCCACACGATAAGACGGAGGTGGTCCACGCATTTCTGGTGAAGAAATTTCAGGAATATATTGCGGCGCATCCGAGTGAACTCCGCGTCGTTCGCGAGCCTACGCGAGATTTGACGGGGAAAGCAATGCAGCCGGAGGTGCGCGTGCTGACACCGGCGCAATGGGTGGCAGAGCGCACTGCCGACGCGGAAGAATTGCTGTGGCGGAAAACTTGCAAGCAATGCCATGTGCTGGAAATAAGGGAAGGAGATTCCCTGCCCCGAATCGCGGATGCGCGTGTGACCAAAAAATGGCTGCCACAGGCGAAGTTTGATCACGATGCGCATCGCGGATTTTCGTGCGCGGGATGCCACGCGAAGGCGCTAACGAGTACGGAGAGAGCGGATGTGCTGGTGCCGGGGATCGCGAATTGCAAGACGTGTCACGCGCGCGGGCCCGAACATGCGGAATCGCGTTGTTTCGAATGCCATACGTATCACGATTGGGCGAAGCGGAAGGAAGTGAAGCCGACGTTTGTGATGCCGGGGTTGGTGAGGGGCGGAAGATGAACCGGTTGCATCGCCGACCGGACAGCATATTGCGAGTAGGTTTCGTCTAAACCCGCACCCTTGAAAATCGAAGGGGTGCGGCACCCGGCTTTTCTGCTCTAAGGGAAAATACTTCAAGTTGAGGTTCTTCGGGCATCCTCGTCGGATGCCCTCAGAATGACACGTCATTTTTTGCGATGGTGTCTGAAACTCGATCGGAACGATTGGCAAACCTTCGGACCGCAATATTGCAATGTTGTGCCAAGATAGGGCGCCGCAGTGCTGCGCCCCTACAAAAGACAAAGGCTAGCGGTTGACTAGGGACATGGCGCCTTCGGGATAGCGGGCGCCGGCCGCTGCGCCTTTTGGGGCGACTTCTTCGATGCGGCGGAGATCGCTGGAAGAAAGTTTTATGTCGAGCGCGGCGGCATTTTCCTCGAGAAATTTCCTGCGCTTGGTGCCCGGAATGGGAATGATGTCGTCGCCCTGCGCCAAGAGCCAGGCAAGCGCGAGTTGGCTGGGTGTGGCGCCCTTTTCGCGGGCAATCGCATCCACGCGCGAGACCAGGTCGAGATTCTTCTGGAAATTTTCACCTTGAAAGCGCGGAGAGAAGCGGCGGTAATCATCCGCCGGCAACTCTTCGAAGCGCTTGAATTGGCCAGTGAGAAATCCGCGGCCGAGCGGACTGTAGGCGATGAAGGCGATGCCGAGCTCGCGCGTTGTGGGAAGAACTTCGTCCTCGGGATCACGTGTCCAAAGAGAATATTCCGTTTGCAACGCGGCGATGGGATGAACAGCATTAGCGCGACGAATTGTAGCAGCCGAAGCTTCGGAGAGCCCGATATAGCGGACCTTGCCGGCTCGAACGAGCTCCGCCATGGCACCTACGGTTTCCTCGATCGGAGTGCTGGAGTCAACGCGGTGCTGGTAGTACAAATCGATGGTGTCGACGCCCAAACGCTTCAAGCTTGCATCGCAGCAAGAGTGGACATAGTCGGGCTTGCCGTTGGTGCCGCGGATATTGGGGTTGTTGCGGTCGCGTACGATGCCGAATTTGGTGGCGAGAAAAACTTTATCGCGGCGGTCGCGAATGGCTTTGCCGACCAGAATTTCGTTGTCGCCATAGCCGTAGACATCCGCGGTATCGAGAAAGATGATACCCAGCTCAAGCGAGCGGTGGATCGTGGCTATGGATTCGGCGTCATCGCGCGAACCGTAAAATTCCGACATGCCCATACAGCCGAGGCCGAGTGCAGAAACTTGCTGACCATGTGTGCCGAGTTGGCGAAATTGCAAGTGTCACCTCAAAGATGGTTTCAGATTTTGGATGAGTGGCTTAGATGTTGGGGTACATGATAGAAGAACGCAAGGTGGACGCAAATGAAGACGCATGCCTGGTCGATTGCCACGATGATTCTAGCGGCGCTGACGTGCGGCGCGACGTTTCTGTTTGCATTATTTCGGCAGTATGGATTGGTGGAAGTGGCGGCAAGTCTGGGAGCGGGACTCGAAGTGTTTTTTCTCAGCTCGTCGATCGGCGACTACTTGGAAGACAAGCCAGAACCGAATCGCGTGCGGATGATTGCAGCAATCGGATTAGCGTGCGGAATCGTCGGCTACTTCCTGATAGCAAGGGGCTTGCACGGGCGGGGTGGGTGAGTTGACGCAGGAGACGCAAAGAATGGGCCAAGAGGCCCAATTTGGCACAGAAGCGAATCGATAAGTTGAATACAAGTAATTGAAATTACTAATCTTAGCGCGGCATGCCGAGCGTAAAAGCTGGCACGGTTCGTGCGTGGACAAGGGATGGAGGAAAGCAATATGGCCCCGTCCACACATGTCGAAGCTTCTCCTGCGTCCCAAGTTCGGAACACGAAAAACGAAGCAACAATTGTATTAGAGCCGCGCAAAGTAAGCGAAGCGCCCGCCAAAACAGGCACACCAGCATTAGCCAGAGAAGAAGGCTCGTTTCAATCCTCCATGTTGGAATACAACCGGATGACGAGCGGATCGAAATTTGCAGATCTGATGATCGCGATCACGGTGCATTGCGTAGTGATCGCCGCGCCGATTCTTGCGGGATTGTATTTTACGGATACGCTGAACATCAGACAGTTGGAGTCCACTTTCCTGGTGGCACCACCGCCTCCGCCACCACCTCCCCCGGCGGCGGCGCCGTTGATCAAGGCCGCGCCGGTGCGTCGGGTGTTTGAGAACGCCGGAAAATTGGTAGCGCCCACGGCGATACCGAAGCAGATTGCCGATATTAAAGAAGCGCCACTTCGCGATGAAGACTTCGGGGGAGTAGCAGGCGGAGTACCTGGAGGAGTGGCTGGCGGATCGATGGGCGGAGTGATTGGTGGCGTAATTGGCGGAGTGAATACGAGGATAGCGCCGCCGCCGCTAGTTAAAGAAAACAAGCCGAAAGCTCCGGTTCGCGTTGGCGGACGCGTTCGTGAACCGCGAGTCATCTCGCGTGTGAATCCGGAATATCCAGTGCTGGCAAAACAGACGCACCTCCAAGGCACCGTAATAATCGACGCGATTCTCGACGAGCAAGGGAACGTGGCGGAGATGAAAATTGTGTCTGGCCCCGCGCTGCTTATTCAGTCGGCGTTGGATGCGGTCCGGAAGTGGCGCTATGAGCCGACGTATTTGAACGACCAGCCTGTTTCCGTGCAGCTGAACGTTACGGTGACTTTCCGGCTGAGCGAGTAATTCATCTTGATGTTGGACGGAGTGACGGAGCAACGCACGAATGGTTGCTCCGTCATTTTTCTTGTGTGGGTCTAACGCTGACGGCCGCGTTGACGAGCGTTAGTGGAGTTCCGGAATCAGGCAGTTCTTACGAAGCAGAGGCCGCCGCAGGTTCCAGATACTTAATCAGTATGGCCTCGTTGCCCTTCTCGTTGAAATACAGCTCGTCCACCAGCTTCTTGGCCATCAGAAGACCGAAGCCTCCCGCCCTTTTCCCTTGCGACTCGCGAGTAGCCATGTGCTGGAAAGGATCCTCTGGTGGATTCGAAAGGGCGCTGTGCTTGATTTCTTCGAGTGAGAAACCTTCTCCAGGATCCTTGACGCGGCACACGATGGCACGTTTCGTTCGAACATATCCGACTTCAACGTACTGCGAAGGGTCGAAGTGCCCGCCATACTCCATAGCGTTGAGAAGTATTTCGCGAAAGGCGGTAGAAACTTCCTCGGTTTCGGCATCGGGAAGCTCAGAGGCTTCTCGGTAGAACTGCATGAGCCGATTGGCCGTCAGAACATCGCATCGGACAGACAGACGAACCCAGTTCGGGGTGGCCGAAAGAATTTCGATGCCGTCGTCCCAGCAGGGCTCGGTGAGCGCAATGTGTATGAACTCTTCCAGGCGCTCGGTGGAGAATGGCCGCGAGAAATAGCTGAAAGCGTGTTCGCGGATGGAGGCGATGACGTCGCCGGGCGTGAACTCGTCGGCAAGGATGATCAAGCGGATATGCGGCCGCACCAACCGCAACTGGCGCAGAAGCTCGACGTCTTCGCGGCCGGAGGAGCGTTCGCCGGTGAGAATCAGGTCGAAGTATTCCGCATCGGCTACGCGCAAGGCCTCCTTATTGTCGGAGACAAAGCGCAGCGACCATTCCTGTGGATCAAACAGATTGGTGAGAAGTTGGTCGATTTCCGGGCTGGAATGAACAATGAGCGCCTGATGCTTCTGGTTAGCATCCGGCGGAGGAGGACAGTGCGTTGACATTGGCGGACCTCGACAGGCTGAGCTGGCACCAAGGATGAGTGCCTAAGATAGGGCACAGAGGCTTCGGCGTCCAGAGGGAGAGTTTGCGGGAACCACGTCGCTTCCACGCTCAAAACTCTCGGTGCTCTCTGTGCCCTCTGGGGTGAAAGCCTTTCGCCGTTTGTAGGGGTTCAGCACTGCTGAACCCCTTGTCCCCCTGGCCCCCTGCGTCTTTTGAGCAAATTTCTCTCTCTCATTCCACGTGCCTTGTGCCAGGAGCACGGTCAGGAGTGACTGTGCCACAAGTGCGGGCGGCATCTTGCGGACATGAGGTCCAGAGGTGCTGGACCCCTACGGAGTTGGCTGCGTTTGTTTCGAGAGGCGATTAGCCGAGTTCGCTGGTCATTAGGAAGAGCGGCTTCATTTCGAAGCTCTGGTAGACCGGACGAAGGCGCTGGATGTTGTAGTGCTCTTTTACGTTGACGACTTTCTTGATCGAGGTGACGGTCTCGATGGGCATGTTGTCGTAACGACCGTTCTTGAGGACGACCAGGCGGCCGTGGATACGATTCAGAATCAGGTCGAGAGCCAGGTTCCCGTAGGCCATGGGCACGATGGAGTCGATCGCGTCGGGATCGCCGCAACGAACCAGATAGCCGAGTTTCTGGTTGATGACGTCGACTCGTTTACCGTTGTTGAACTTGGGAGAGATTTCCGCGATTTCTTCCGACACGAGGTCGCCGATGCCGCCAAGTTTCTTGTGGCCGAAGGCGTCAGTGGTTTCTTTCTGGAAGATCATCTCGCCGCCTTCGAACATGGCGCCTTCCGAAACGAGCACGATGGAGTAGCGGCTGGGGTTACGCCGGCGGTCATGACTGAGCAGTTCGGTGAGTTGCTCGATATTGAATTTGTGTTCGGGAATTACGCAGCGATTGGCTGCGCCCGCCATCGTGGGGAGCATCGCGGTGTATCCAGCATAGCGGCCGAACACTTCCAGAACCATGAAGCGTTCGTGAGATCCGGCCGAGGTGCGCAGCGAG
Source organism: Candidatus Acidiferrum sp. (assembly GCA_036496065.1). Lineage (GTDB taxonomy): Bacteria > Acidobacteriota > Terriglobia > Acidiferrales > UBA7541 > Acidiferrum. The sequence continues at coordinate 2,971 of DASXLU010000371.1, read as the reverse complement.
TTGGTCATCTGAATCGTGCGTGTGATGCAGGTGCTGAAGCCGATGCAGTAGTCGGTGCCAGGCACGTCGTTGTCCATGGTCTTGGGAATCGCGACAACACGGACGCCTTCCTGGTAGAGGCGAACGCCATAGCTCAGCGTGTCGTCGCCGCCGATCGGGATCATGTATTCGATGCCCAACCAGGCGAGCGTTTTCAAGACTTCTGGCGTGAGATCGTTTTTGTCGGCGCTGAACTGATCTTTCAGGTGATCCGGGACGCTGTTCTTGCTGACGCGGCCTGGATTTGTTCGCGACGAATGGAGAAAGGTGCCGCCGGTGCGGCCGGCGCGATTGACAACATCTTCGGTGAGGCGCTGAAAATTATTGGAGTTGTCGTACTTCTCGTCGCGGACTACGTCAACCAAGCCTCCCCAGCCACGGCGGATGCCGACGACTTCGTAGCCTTCCCGGAGAGCGCGGAATGTTACGGCACGGATAGCTGGGTTCAGGCCGGGAACGTCGCCGCCGCCGGTAAGGATGCCGATTACGCCCTTTTTTACGTTGATGTTAGCCATGTTGCACGATTCGCCTTAGTGTGGAGTAGCAAACAGATGATTATCCACTGGCGCGGAGAATTTAGAAAGAGTGCAAGCATACAATCCCAGAGAAATAACGTTGTGGCACGGATCGAAAGCCAACAAATCAGGCACACAGCGAGCAGACTTACGGACTCCGCTGGTCCGAATTAGAGAGCAAAATCTAGTCCGAGGCGACTGACTACAGTTCGATTCGCGTGCCGAGAAGCGGAAGAAATTTGGCAAGCCATGCCGGATGGGCGGGCCACGCCGGGCCAGTTACGAGATTGCCGTCGACAATCGCTTCGGTCATGGCGACATCCACGAATTCCCCGCCCGCGAGCGTGACTTCCGGAGAGCACGCGGGGTAACAACTGATTTTCCTGTCTTTCAGCACCTGGGCGGCGGCTAAAAGCTGCGCACCGTGACAAAGGGCCGCGATGGGCTTTTTTGCGTTGGCGAAATGACGAACGATTTCCAGCACGCGGACATTCAAACGGAGGTATTCGGGAGCGCGACCGCCGGGAATGACCAGCGCGTCGTATTCCTCGGGCTTGACGTTGTCGAAGGTGGCATTGAGCGAAAAATTGTGGCCGCGTTTTTCGGAATAGGTCTGGTCGCCCTCAAAGTCGTGGATCGCGGTACGGACGGATTCGCCGGCCTTCTTGCCGGGACAAACGGCGTGGACGCTGTGGCCCACCATGAGTAGGGCCTGGAACGGAACCATCACTTCGTAGTCTTCTACGTAATCACCGACGAGCATGAGGATGTTTTTGCGAGCCATGAGCGCCTCCGAAAATGTAAGCATAGCAGATGGGGAATCAGGGAATTGTGACAGAGCGGGTAGGGTTAAATGGGAAGGATTCGGACTCCGTGGTCGGAAAAATTTAAGTTGAGATTCTTGAAGCGTAGGAGCGGAGCGAGGTTGCCGAGATGGGGCGCAGCAGTGCTGCGCCCCTACGAAAGATGGAAGGCGGTTACGCCGCTGGGACGGCGGTCTTGGTTATGGATGTGTCTTCAATGGTGAGCATGTCTGTGCGCATCTTGTCCCACTCGCGGAGAGTGAGACCGCGCTGCGCAAAGAAGCGACGAATCTTGATCGAGTCCCAGCGAAGAATTTCTTCGAGCACGGGAACCAGGACACTCATCGCGTTGTCGCTCAAAACGGTACGGCGCGCCACGCGAGAGATGAACTTGGCTTCGGAGACCGCGATGGTCAGGCCATCGTATTGATTGACGTGCATCATCACCGGCAAATCCGAACTGCCGTCGCCCATGTAGATGATGTGGTCGTGGCTGACACCAACTTTGGCGCGAATCTCTTCAAGCGCGGTGACTTTTCCCCAGCCCGCCGTAGCACGAACGATGGAATCGACTTCTCCGGTCGATTCGTTGAAGCGGAAGCGTGTGCCGACGATATGGTCCGGAGGCACGATACCCTCTAGCGCAGACTGAATAATTTCCTGCGGAGAGGCGGAGATCACGAAAAATGGAAACTTGTAGCCGTCGGTCAGGTTTTCGAGAGAACGCGCGAAGAGTGCGACGTCGTGCTTCAGACGTATGCGCTTACCTGTCTCAACAAGATGCTCGCGACGAACGCGACGGAAATCCGGGTCGTGCAGGATGAGATACGAGAGCTCGGCGCCTTGCTGAACAAGGTGGATATCCGAGAGGCCCTTCACCTTATCGTGAAAGCCGTGAAAGCCGATGAGCTCGCTAAGAACGACGCCCGAGTCGTTGAAGCTGAGAGTCTGGTCGAAGTCGCTGGCCAGTAGATACTGCTGCGTCATGAAGTGTTGCTCCTTGGTCTGCCCGCTTTGGCGGACGCGAGCCGAATCGCCGGCTCGAAATAACTGTCACACAACCACGTTAACCTCTGCGAAAGCGAAGGCTGCACTCATAATTCTGATGGGTGCTATGCGTTGAAATTGTGAACAACCTGTTAGCTGTTTATAAGATGCGGCGAAATGGTAAAGAGTTGACATCAAAGGGCTTAAAACTGAGAAGCGCTTTAAAATGAGCGGCTTAAGAGTAGGCGTGTGCAGATAATTTCATGCGAAGAAAAAGCGATAAATCGGCGGTCGGTGAGGTGCAGCCGCTTTTCGCGGGGTTACGAGGTAGACACAGGACGGGAGACTTACCTTTGCGAGGGTCAGAGTGGCGGCTTCCGGCTATCTCTGGGACTGCGCAGAGGGCGAATTTTGGTCGTTTTTCGTGTCGGAAACGGCATACATTTGCCGATTTCGGAGGTATAAACGCTGCATTTCGGCACGGTTTAGGGGGCGTGCGCCGCGACGTCCGAAGACGGCGAGTTGGTTCCCGGACTCATCGACGGCGCGATCGCGGTCGATGCCCTTGGAGAGCGCGAGTGCTGGGCCTTGCGTGCGGGCGGTGGCGATTAGTTTGGGCGTGGGGCG
>DASXLU010000370.1:0-8149 GCA_036496065.1 Candidatus Acidiferrum sp. | reverse complement strand
CCCGCTTTTGATGTTCACGCCGCAGATGGCAAACGCAAGAAGAAAGGGGTTGGCCGACTACGGGCTGCTCGCTCAGCGTTATGTTGAAAGCTTTGAGCAGAAGTGGGTCGGACGAAATCCCACCACATCCGAAGAGCTTCTTGGCGCTGCTGATATTCAGTCGCTCGCTGATCTTGGCAATAGTTATGCTTTTGTGCGCGACATGCGCCCGGTCCCTTTCGGACTCGACGACATCACCCGTCTGGCCGCTGCCACCGCAGCTCCGCTGGTACCCCTACTGCTCACAATTTTTCCTGCGGAAGAGCTCCTGCTGCGCATCATCAAGGTCCTATTTTGAAAAGAACGGGCCGAGGCATTTGCGACAATCGTGATCTGCTCAACTCCTGATTGATAACGCCGAAACCGGTAAAGTCGTACCCGAGGAATCCGGCCTGAGCCACGAGACAGAGAACGTCGAAGATTTGCTTAGAACGTTGGACCTTGCGGACATGAGGCGCAGCAGTGCAGCGCCCCTACGTAGGAATCACGAATCACAGTGGAATTGGATCTCTGGAGTGGGACCGGGTGAAGCATCCGATCCACGGGATCCGCGGAGAGAAACCTAAGAACAAGACCCACCCTTACAGACCAAGGGTGGGGCACCCGGCTGAGTCTAAACCCGCACCCTTGAAAAACCAAAGCCAAGGATGCGGCACCCGAACCGAGAATGCGACGCCTAAAGGCGTCTGGTGGGTGGGCCGGCCGGCGTGATTGGGATTATTGCTGGAAGACGGGAGGAGGGCCGCTGATACGTTTCCACTTGAGGTTGACGTTCACCTCTACGCGGTTGGCTATCTTGATGAAAGGGATGTTGCTGTTCATGCCATAGTCTTTGCGGTCGAAAGCCATCGTGCCGACGATGGTGCCAGAAGACGTGCCCTTCCCGTTGTCCGTTACAGTGAGCTTTTCGGTCTTGGTGACGCCACGAATTGTAAAGTCACCTTCAAGATCAAACGTATTTGGACCGGTTTGAACGACTTTGGTGGATTTGAAGGTAATCGTAGGGGACCCCTTCACATCAAAGAAGTCCTTACCCTTCAGCTTGCCATTCTTCATGCCACTTCCCGTATCAACGCTGTCGGCCTGAATCTTGATGTCCAAGACGCCGCTGCGGACGTCACTGGAAGCAAATGTCATGGTGGCATCCCACTTGGCAAAGGTGCCCTTAATTGGCACCGAGGACTCTACGTCGAACCGGATGGTGCTCTCGACCGGCGTAACTTCATACACAGGAGCTTGCGCCCTAACAGCGGGGAGAAGCCCGTACAGCGCCAGGATAGTGGTGGCAGCGATTTTCATTGTGCATCTCCTGAGTTGGAAGAAGTCATGTGCTGCCATTGCTCGAGTATGCATGCTTGGGAGTTTTTCAGGCGCGTGGCAATTCATAAAGTAACAGCGCCGAAGACTTAGAGTCTGATGAACGAAGTAACCGAAGGTGTAGAAAAAAGAAAGCTAACCCAAGACCCGGGGGCCAAACAGCGAACCTGGGGCACCCGATGTCTCAGTACTTCTACGCCATCCCAGCAGACTGATTCTCTCCCGTCACTCTGATGTCAAGAACCGAGTTGAATCCGGGCCACCCGACCTAGACGGCGGATAAGTGGAAAGTCGATTTGTGCACGAAACCGCGTGTCGCGAGGGGAGGTTAGGGGCAGGTGCGAGGTTGCAGAAGGAGCGGGGGGTTCGGAGACTCCGTAAAGTCAAAGCTATCTAACATATTGCTGGCAGCGGCGTCGCGCGACGTGAGCGCTCGCAAGCTGTAACGCGTTTCAATGAACTTCAATACGGACGTGTGATCGTAGACACTGTGCGAGACGTAACCCGCTTTTGCGTACGGTGAGATGATCAACAGCGGCACGCGCGGGCCCAGGCCAAATTGATCGACTTGCGGCGGCGCCACGTGATCGTAGAAGCCTCCGAAATCGTCCCAGGTCACAAACACTACCGTGGAATTCCAGTCCGGCCCCTGCATTACCGCATTCAACATATTCACTATCCAATTCTCTGATTCGCACGTGCTACCGGGCGGGTGTCCACTATATTCGCCCGGCGGCAAGACCCAGCTCACGGCGGGCAAATGACCACTCTTTGCGTCCGTTGCAAATTGCGCAGACGGCGCCACGCCTTCGTTCCACAAAGCGCCGTGACGGATGTGATCGATGATGGAAAGAAAACCGCCACCGTCGGCGTAATAGCTCCAGCTAATCCCGGCTTCTTTAAGCGAATCTGGCAGCGTCTTGAAATCGAAGCAGAGAGGATGCTGAGAAGGGTTGCCGTACTCGTCGATGACCGTAACCGTGCCCCACGAAGCGCCTTCACAATCCGTACCTGGGCCGGGATTTCCGCCATTGTCGATTGCGCCGCCGGATTGCGCAGCTATCGCAAAAAAATGGTTGGGCAGGCTGGGACCGTGGACCGAAGTGAAATAGTGATCCGCGAGCGTGAACCGACGCGCATACGCCCAGTAGTTGGGGATCTCTTGCTCGGTTACTTGCATGAACGCGCTCCAAGTGCCGCCGTTCATTACGTCGAATTTGTCCATCTTGCCCGAGTCCATCGCTTGCAGGCTGCAATCCCAGCCGTTGCAAAGAATGGATGCCTGATAGTCATCCGGCATGGCGCTCAGAGGAATCCGTTGGCCGCTCGAAAGCAATCCGGTCGTTGTTCCGTCGGAGCCGGGAAACGTGCCGAAATAATTGTCGAATGTGTGATTCTCATTGATGATGAAAACCGTGTGTTGAATGGCTGTGAAGTTTCCGGGCACGGGTGCGTTACCACTGCTGGCGCACGCGGTCAGGAAAGAAAGCAGCCCGGCGACAAGGAAAAGAACGAGCGCCGGTCTTCTGCCATGCGCCGTTGCCCGACGCACAGGTGAATAAAGTTTTTTCGGGAAACCAAGTTGGATGATTTGCACGCTATCAGCCGTGGAACCGACTAGCGTGCAGTTCTGAGTATCCTTCGAAACGGCACAACTCTTTGCAGACTTCGAGCGGCGCGGTCGCTCGTGGCATGAAGACCCCTTTTAACGACAAAAATGAAGCGGATGAGACTGCTTACGGTATCGAACTAATTTGGCATACATGGGGCATAGCATAAACATTTACTTGCAGTCTTATTGACCAAAACGACAAGGGGTTGCAGTAAGCAGGGTCACCGCGGCTGCGAGGCGTGATCGTGTAGTGGCCACTTGGTTTAATGCGTTTTCCTGGCGCTGTTTAGGCTTCGGCGGTCTTAAGGCCTGGGCGCTCCAGGAAATGGGTACTCTTAGGAGGCAAGCCTCGGTGACTGGTACGGACGGGTAGTTGTAATTTGTAGGGGTCCGTTAAATAATGTGCCACTGTCCAATCTCGTATCAATTGCGGGCTTAATGGAGAAAATTGTAATCGGCCCGAGGGAAATTTCTGAGGTAATTCCCTCTTCGCCGGACCTGCCCAGCCGTTTAGAAACGAAGCTCCCGCCGCCGATCCCGCTATGGGCTCGATTGGCGATGAGTCCTCTTGTATTGCTGCTTCCCGTATTGTGCCTGTTCACGGTAGTTCTGCGTGTGGCTATGCGCGGATTGCCACCGAGAACGCGTATCGCATGGCTGTCGTTTCTCTCGACGCTGCTGATTATCAGCGGAATTCTCACATCCATTGGAGCGGTGCTTGCGGTAGCATTCGTGCCCTTGCCGGCGATTGTCAGCGGCAGCTTAGGAGAACTCGACAGCAGGACCAGTTTTCCAACATTGCCGTCGGCCTCTCCTTTAGCTGCAAGAGAGGTTTCCGAGGAATTAAAGCCGCTTGTGGCGGTAATCAGTCCGGCACGGCGCACGTGGTCTTCGCACAATGAGTTGCCGTCGAATGGTTTCGGCGCGGGGGTGTTATTGGAAGCGGGCCCGCAGGGTTATTTGCTGATGACGGCGAGGCACGTGATCGATGAATCGCGCCTAATCAGCGGAGGCAGCCGTGCATTGGTGGCCATGGCCTCAGGAACGTGGGCCGGCGGAGATGTAGTGGCGCGGCACAGAGATCTGGATCTATGCCTGATTTGGCTGCCGCGCGAAAGTGGCGCTGGAGAATTTCTGCAGCCTGTAGAAGCAAAAAAACAGATCAACGACGGCGAAAATATTTTCGTAATCGGGCATCCGCAAGGTTTGCGATTCACGCTAAGCACAGGGATTATCTCGCGTAGCGATCAGGACGTGTTGCAGATCAGCGCGCCGGTAAGTCCGGGAAATAGCGGCGGACCGGTTTATGACGATCGAGGAAATCTTGTCGGCATCGTCACGTCGATGGTGGATCGCAACAGCAATCCAAACGCGGAGAACCTGAATTTTGCGGTGAGAGCCGACGCGGTGCTGGATCCTGGTGGCTGGAATTTTAGCGGGGACGGCCGTAAGCGGCTCGATGAATTCGTAAACGCGCAATCGCGTCGCAAGCAGAACTAATCCTGATGTGCGGGGGAATTCGGGAATGCCTACTATCAACGTGACGGTCTATGACTCGACGGAAAACAAGCGAGTACCGGTGGAACTTCCAGACGATGCGCCTTGCAATAAGATTATCGCGGTGCTGGTGCAGAAGCTGCGACTGCCCGCCAACGGACCGGACGGCGCGCCATTGAGTTACAAATTCCACCATAAGAATTCCGGCAGGCAGGTGCAGGATAGCCAGACCCTTGCGGAAGCACAGGTCCATGACGGGGATATTCTGCGGTTGCAGCCCGAAATCACAGCGGGCTGATCCGGCCACCATGGCGACCATCTCAAACAGCGAAATTCAAGAAGAGCGCTATAGCCGGTTTCGACTGATTCCCTGGTGGGATCAATCGAAAATCGCGGCGTGCAAGGTGCTTGTGATTGGCGCTGGCGCGCTGGGAAACGAAATTCTAAAAAATCTTGCGCTGCTGGGCTTCCGACGAATCATCGTGGTAGACATGGACCGCATTGATGAGTCCAACCTGTCGCGGACGATCTTGTATCGCAGCAGTGATGTGGGCGAATTCAAGGTAAACGCAGCGGCGAGAGCGTACCGGTCGATTGCCGGGGACGCGGTGGTGCAACCGCTTGTTGCCAATGTGACGCGGGATTGCGGGCTGGGATTATTTGAATGGAGTGACGTAATTCTGGCGGGGCTGGATAACCGCGAAGCGCGCTTGTGGATTAACCGTGCCGCCTGGAAGGTGAATCGGCCCTGGATTGATGGCGCTATCGAGGGCATCAATGGAGTGGCACGGGTGTTCTTGCCGAATTCGCCGCCGTGCTACGAATGCACGCTAGGAGAAGTGGACTGGGCGATTTTGGAACGAAGGATGTCGTGCAATTTGCTGGCTCACGAGGAAGTAACGGAAGGGAAAATTCCAACTACTCCTACGATCGCTTCGATCATCGCGGGAATTCAGGTGCAGGAAGCGGTGAAGCTGATTCATGACGTGCCGGTATTGGCGGGCAAGGGATTCGTGTTCGAAGGGCTGAACCATACTTCGTATCGCGTGGAGTACAGCGAGAATCCCGATTGCATGAGCCACTACACGTTGCCAGAGATTGTGCCGTTGAAAGAGCGATCCGAAGAGTTGACGCTTGCCCAACTATGGGGGCGGGCGAAACACGATCTGTCTGCGAGCGAAGTCACCATCGAATTCAGCCGCGACATTATTCAGAAGCTGGTGTGCCCACACTGTGGGCAGGAAGAAGATTTGTTTGTGCCGGTGGGATCGGTGAGCTACGAAGGCGGGCGCTGCGCACAAGACGGGCATATGAGAACCGTGGTGGCAATACACAGTTATACAGGGAACGAGGCGTTCGGCTCACGCCAGCTTAGCCACCTGGGGTTGCCACACTTCGATATTTTCACGGCGCGAACTGAATCGCGCGAAATCGGCTACCTGCTCGCCGGTGACGCTGGAACGCTGCTGGGGACGCTGGCCGAGGGCGGGGCGTAATGTCCAAGCTAAAAAAAGCGCCGGTACTACAAGTGAGTACCGAAGTCGCCCGGCAGATTCGGCAACACGCACGGTCCAACGGAAAAACCGAGGTATGCGGGGTGTTAGTGGGGGCCGAGGACGACGGCATGACCAGTGTGCACGCATGCATTGCTGGAGTAAACGCCGCACAAGGCGGGGCTCATGTGACGTTCACGCAAGACACCTGGGAACACATCTACAAAATCAAAGATCGCGATTATCCGGATACCCGCATCGTAGGCTGGTATCACTCACATCCAGGTTTCGGCGTGTTTTTGTCGGAACACGACACGTTCATTCACAAGAATTTTTTCTCTTCACCGCAGCAAGTGGCGTGGGTGTACGACCCGCATTCTGACGAGGAAGGGTGCTTCGGCTGGAAAAATGGCCGCCTGGAGAGGGTGGCGCAGTTCGCTTTTGTGGACGGACGAGGCGGAGAAAGAGCCGATGCCGCGAGCAAAACAGAACCAATCCGGCAAAACCATGATGAGGATAACGGGTGGGAGGAGCCCGTGCAGGCCTCCAGCAATCAGGACGAAGAACTTTCGAAGCTGGCGAAAATTGTCTCCGCCGTGTTCTCGCATTTAGCGGTGTTCCTTTTGGGTGGGCTGCTGGTGTGGTATTTGTTGCCGCGAATTCTGGTGATGCCAGTGCCTGTCGATCCGCAAACAGGGCGACCACTGAAAGAATTAATGGAGAGACCGCCCGCGAGTTCAGATTCACCCTCGGAACAACACAATTCGGCACAGCCGGGAAGCCAGTCGCCCGCGAATCCGGCTGAAAAGAAGGACGATGGCCACGAGCGATAATAAAGACACACTGAAGATCACGTCCGCGGACTTGGACAATATTGTTTTGCCCGACGCGATGCCAAGTCCCATTGTTCCTCCGGAGCCGGGCTCTGCAAAATCCTACGGAACAGTTACCGAAGCTGCGGATAAAGCTCCGGTTGTAGCGGAGCAACGCGGCAGCTTTTTGTTACAAGGGTGGTTCTACCTGGGAGCCGCAGGACTGCTTGGAGCGGCTGTAGGTTGGGGGCTTTGCGAACCTGGATTCACAGACGCACAAGGGACGGGACATCGCTGGGGAAATTTCTGGATGCTTCCCGCAATCATCACCTTTATGTGCATTGGATTCGGCATTGCGGAAAGCCTCGTGGAGCGTTCCGTACGCAAGGCTCTGTTGCGGGGAGCACTCGCTGTGCCACTGGGTGTGGTGCTTGGATTCATTTTCGAATTTTTAGCGAACATTATCTTCAGCATTGGCCTAAGCCTTTGCGCACAAGCAGGAGTGCAATCCTTCCACAACCCCGCCGCTTGGATTGCGCGCGGAATCGCGTGGGCGGTGTTTGGAGCAGCGGGCGGAATCGTGTATGGAATCGTCGGCCAATCCGCGAAGAAAGCGAAGTACGGGGTAATCGGCGGGCTAATCGGAGCCGGCATAGGCGGGATGGTGTTTGATCCCATCGCGATGGCCACCAAGGGAGGCAGCATCAGTCGCGCGGTAGGGTTTGCGTTGGTCGGAGTCGCTACCGGCGTTGCGATGGGGCTGGTGGAAAGCGCGCTGAAAGATCGGTGGCTGTATGTAACCTCCGGGCCTCTAGCCGGCAAACAATTCATTTTGTATAAGTCGCTCACGACCATCGGAAGCCAGCAACAATCCGATATTTATTTGTTCAAGGATCCAAGCATCCTGCCGCAACACGCGGCGATTGCGATCAGCGGTTCGCGGGTGCAAATAAAAGCGCTTGGAACTGCGTATGTAGGTGGCAGTCCCGTGCAGACACGGGTTCTGCAAGACGGCGACCTAGTACAAATTGGCCGATACGCCTTTCGCTACAAGGAGCGACATCGCGCATGAGCACCGCCGTATGCCCATATTGTCGCGGGCCCATTTCTCCGGAAACGGAAGGAGTGGTGGTTTGCGCGGGATGCGGGACGTCGCATCATAACGACTGCTATGCCGAGAATGGTGGCTGCACCGTTTTTGGATGTAGTGCCGCACCGGCCGAGGAACCGAAACTCAGTGTGTCGGGAAGCGATCTGGCACGAGCAAACGCAGGCGGTATGAGTGTAAGCGCAGCACCTGCATCCGTGATTCGCCATTCGTCAATATTGGGCTGGGATGCGATGCAGGGCTCACCTGCGGCTCCTGAGCCTGCAGTTGT
>DASXLU010000369.1:0-3660 GCA_036496065.1 Candidatus Acidiferrum sp. | reverse complement strand
GGACGCGTCCTCGAGGTTACTCACCGCGGACTCAAGTTTCTGTTGCGACAGCAGCGAGATGCCCAAATTCATTTTGGCCGGTGCGAAATTCGGATCAGCCGCCAGCGCCCGTTCGAAATATTTCTGCGCCTCCGCGCCTTTCTGTTGATTCATGTGCGCAACGCCAAGCGTGTTCAGGCGAAGCGCTTCCGTAGACCCGCTGTTACTTTTCGCAGCAGCCGTCGGAGCCAACGGTTTGTCGCTAGCCATATTTTGCGCAAAGCTACGCCGGAAAACTGCGGAGCAAGCCACAGCGGCAAATAGCACGACCGCAAATATCCACATCAAACCCCGGATCGATTTCGCTTTCATCTGCATGAAGGAAAACTTTCTGGACGCGCGACGAAAAAATCGATCTCCCTGATCTTTTCGTCCTTCGATTGTCTTGAGTACTCATTGTATCGTCAATCGTTTTTATAGGCACTTTTCGCGCGCCGCCGCAGCTCCCACTTGACCGCAGCGTCGGCGTTTTCTAACTTGCTAGAGCCCATGAGCGCACCGCCCTATTTCTCCATCACCGATACAGTCGAACGATTCCGCAAAAAAGAAATCTCGCCCGTGGAATGGGTGGCGGCATACATCGACCGCGCTCTGGCACTTCAGCCAGAGTTAAATGCCTTCGTCCACTTCGATGCGGAATCTGCCTTGGCCCGTGCCCGGCAAACGGAGCAAGCGATTCTGCGGGGCGACCCACTCCCTCCACTCGCCGGCATCCCGCTCAGCGTTAAATCGAACATCGACGTGGCTGGATGGCCTTGCACCGCTGGCTCGCTGTTGCGCAAGGATTACGTGCCCGTGGCTGACGCCGTCGTCGTCACTCGACTAGAAGCGGCCGGAGCGATCATGCTGGGTAATACCAACGCGCCGGAATATTTGATGGCGTACGAGACGGACAATCGCTTGACCGGCCGAACGTCAAATCCCTGGAATCTCGATTACTCCGCGGGCGGTTCCAGTGGAGGAGAAGCGGCCGCCATCGCCTCCAACAGTTCGATGGGCGGAATCGGCAGCGACGGTGGCGGCTCGATTCGCGCTCCTGCACATTTTTGTGGAATCTGCGGACTCAAACCGACTCCGGGTCGCATTGCAGCCACCGGACATTTTCCTCCTGGCGCAGGCGCCTTTGGCTGGATCGGCGTCGTGGGGCCGATGGCTCGCACCGTCGCCGACCTTCGCACTCTTTTCACAGTAGTGGCCGGGCCGGACGCCGGCGATGCATTGTCCGCACCTGTTCCCTTGCGCGAAATCACAGCTGCAAGGCTAAAAGGCTTGCGCATCGGCGTGTTGGAAAGCACAGCACTCGGTCGGGCCACCCCCGACACAATTTCAGCAGTGCGCGCGGCAGTGCAATCGCTTGCAGCTCTGGAATATCGCGTCGAGCCCATCAGCCTGCAAAAACTCGATCGCGCAATCGAGCTCTGGTGGTTTTTCTTTGGCCCGGTCATCGGCAAATTGATTCGCGAGTCTGCGCGCGGCAAAGAAGAACTTTTCAGTCCGATGTTGCGCGAACTTTTAGAGGTTGTAGCCGGCGAGCCGGCGGTTACGCTGGAGTCGTTTATCGCCAATTGCACGGAAAGAGACACATTGCGCGGCGATCTCTTGCGGCAGATGCGCGACGTGCCGATTCTACTGTCGCCCGTCTCGACCGCTCCCGCATTCCGTCACGGCGCCGGAAATTTTCGTGCCGGCGATCCGTACAATTACCGCGACACCATGCGATTTTGCCAATGGCTCAATCTCGTCGGATTCCCCGGGATTTCCTTGCCTTTTGGCCGCTCACCCGAAGGTCTGCCCATCAATCTGCAACTCATCGGACGTCCACACGAAGAGGAGCTATTGTTGGCGGTGGCAGAATCCCTGGAGCTAGCACGCGGACCGTGGCAGGCGCCTCCGATCTAATCCGCATCCCACAGCACCCGGAAACTAATCCGGATTTTGCGAAAGCTCCGGATTCGGCACCATGAACTCATCCATTTCCTCGCGATTTTTGTTCAGGCTTGCGTCCATCAGCTTCTTGGCCGTCGCAAATTCCGTTTGTGCTTCTTCGCGACGGCCCATCTTCTGCAGGATCTGTCCGCGCAAGAAATGTACCTTACCGCTGTCGGGAACAAGTTTCACAGACTGCGAGATCGCCTTAAGCGCCTCGGGATAGTTTTCCTGGCTCTGATAAATCTTGGCTAACCCGAACCATGCTCCGGACCGGTTAGGATCGCGCTTCAACGTCTCACGATATGCCTTCTCGGCTTCCGCCAACTTTTGTTGACCCGCATACAGCAGACCGAGTTGGTAGTAGTTGTCCGCCAGATCCGGATCGATAGCGATATCCTTCAAGAATTCCTCTTCCGCTTGCCCGTCGCGCTCCAACCGCGCATACGTAATCCCCAAATTGAAATGCAGAAAGGGTAGGTTATGCTCCGCGGCGAACGCTTTTTGCAGTTCGGCCAGCGCCTCATCATATTGCGTGTGCTGAAAATACGCTTTGCCGAGAATCAAATGAAACTCGGGGGAATTCCCTCCGACAGCCAGCAGTTGCCGCATCGCTTTCTGATCAAGCTCTTTCTGACCAGCTTGATGGGCGCTGATTCCCAGCACATACAGGTACATCACATTGCCAGACATGCGCTCCCACAGCGGCTCGAGGGTCCGCGTCGCAGCTTCATGCTGATTGGTGAACATCTGGCACAAGCCGAGCAGATACCGCGCTTGCTCCGAATTCGGCTCTTCGCGCACAACGGATTCCAGCGGCGGGATCGCCTGCCGGTAATCCGTCTTGCGGAATTCCACCAGTCCGATATTCAGACGAACCCCTGCCATCCGCGGCGCCAACTTTTCGGCCTTGCGCAAATTTCTCAGTGCCTCGTCCCAATCCTTGCGGCGCATGGCAATCACTCCCAGGTTGGCATACGCCGCGCCCGACTTAGGGTCAACAGCTAGCACCTGGCGAAACGCTGATTCGGCAGCGCCAAGATCGCCATCTTGCAGAGCAGCTTGGCCTTTTTCGAACGACACGCGAGGATCAGATGGGGCATCTTTCTGCTCCAAGACATTGAAACTAGATTTGTCGTGCCCAAAAGAAGGTGCTCCTGCCAAAAGTAAAGGGCCAGCAGAAAGCCAGGCCACCGCTCCACACATGAATAACGTTATTCCTTTCGTCATGGGTGCCTATTTTCCGCCACGCGCGCAAGTACCTTCAAGCGAGTAGTCATAATACCTGTGAAATTTTGTAGGGTCGCAGCAAAATCTCCAGGCATCAGCGTCTCATTTTGCTCTTGACACGCCCCAATCTTTCCTTTATTAATCCGATTTAATAGGTTCTTTCCAGGTGCAGGGCAATCCGTCGAGGACCGGGGGTTGGTGTTGGGCGAGTGGTCGCGGGTTCTCTGCCTATCCAGTGACGCTACTGCCGCGTCGTTTACTCACCACCCATACCTTCCGTTTGCGGAATCAAGGAACTTTACTCGTGGAGGTCTCATCGTGAAGCGAAACTGTCATTTTTTTAATCGTTACTTCAGCGCGCCGCTCTTGGTCTTTTTCGGAGTCTTGGCCCTGTTGGGCATGCCGCTGCTTACCTCCGCGCAAACCAGTGGCTTGATCAGCGGAACAGTTACAGACAAATCCGGC
>DASXLU010000368.1:0-4649 GCA_036496065.1 Candidatus Acidiferrum sp. | reverse complement strand
AAGAAAGCCTGGATATCTAGGCCGACGGATGCCCGAACAAAACATCCAACGGAACCCGGCCCCTGCGTCAGCTCCCTTCTTCATTGGACGGACGGTTGGTAGATTCTCGATTCACGCTCGCCTTGGGAGCGGTGGAATGGGCGAAGTGTATTTAGCTGAGGACACAAAGCTTAAACGCCAAGTCGCCCTGAAGCGAATCACCTCCTCACTCTGTAGCGACGCCAAATCACGCCAGCGGCTCTGGAAAGAAGCCGAACTGGCCTCGCGACTGAACGATCCCCACATCGCAGCGGTTTATGACGTGATCGAAGACGGCGACGAAATATTCGTTGTGATGGAGTATGTCGAAGGCGAAACGCTGCGAAACCGGTTGGCGCGTTCTCTGACCATCGACGAGTTTCTTCCCATCGCCACGCAATGCGCGAGCGCACTGGACGCCGCACACCGGGCCGGATTATTGCACCGCGACATAAAGCCGGAAAACATTATGCTGACGCCCACCGGTCAAGTTAAGGCGCTCGACTTCGGTGTGGCGCGCGAGATGCCTGGCCTCAACGAGGCCACAACCGAGGAACAGTTGGAAAGCGTAAGCCTCTGCGGAACTCTACTGTATATGGCTCCCGAAGTTCTCACGCAGAAAAGCGCCGATGCGCGGGCGGACATTTTTTCGCTTGGAGTAGTCTTTTATGAAGCCCTCGCCGGCAAGAATCCATTTCGACACGCTGGATTTCTCCAGACATGCGACGCGCTTCTCCACGAAGAACCGCCGCCGCTGCGTGAGCTGAATTCTGAGGTGCCGGAAGGGCTCGAACGCGTTGTCGGAAAAATGTTGGCGAAGGATCCCAAAGACCGCTACACCTCAGCGGCAGAGCTATGTGCGGATCTGGAAGCACTGCGTGGAAACGTAGCAACACCTTTGCCATCCGATCACGGTATAGGCTCAAAAAGAATTAAACGCGCGCATCTGCGCCTTGCGATTCCCGCCATGGTCCTTCTTCTTGCTGCTGTTGCTCTGGGCGGAGCATCGCTCTACAGGCAGCTGCGTTCCCCGATCTTGAGCGAGCATGATTCCATCCTTCTTGCTGACTTCGAAAATCAGACCGACAACAAAATCTTTGACACCACGGTTACCGAGGCTGTAAGGCAAGCGCTCGAACAGTCGCGGTACGTGCACCTTGTGTCGCGCTCCCAACTCGTCGAAGCGGAGCAACGCATGGGTCGCGCTGGAGCGACTCCATTGGATCCCTACCTGGCACGCGAGATCTGCCAGCGAGAAAACGTTCGCGCAATGTTGACCGGGCGGGTCACTGGGTCTGGTTCGAAATACCACGTGACCGCACAAGTCGTCGATCCGTTGCGGGAAAAGACCGTACTTGCGGAAGAGGCTTCCTTCGACTCTCCCGCGGATTTGTATCCCGCCGTGGACAATCTCACCCGACGTCTGCGAAGTCGTCTGGGTGAGTCCATGAAGCAGATTCAGGAACAAGCACAGCCCCTGAAGCGTGTTACGACCACTTCACTGGCTGCGCTGCAGAGGTATTCGCGTGCCATGGACCTCTATGCCGCCGGAAATCTCGAGGACTTCTTGCCTTTGGCCAAGAGCGCGATTGAACTCGACCCTGATTTCGCCGTTGCCCATCTCTATCTGGCCCGCGCCTATAGCGTTTTGGGAGACGAAAAAGCCGCGCAACTGCACCTGGCCCACTCCCGCGAGGGTCTTGAAAGAGTGACCGAGCGAGAAAGGTACTTGATTCTAGGGGCCGACTTCGACAATCAGGGCAAGTATGAAGAAGCGGCCGAGCAATACCAGTTGCTTACCGACCTCTATTCGGATGATGTGGAGGGCTACCGGTTGCTCGCCAATTCGTCGGTCTGGGCGGGACACTTAGACAAGGCAGTCAACGCGCAGCGACGTGCCGTTCAACTCGCTCCTCAGAGCACTGTCAATCAGTCCCAACTCATACTGTTGCTGGTACGGCTTAACAAATTCTCGGAAGCCGTGGATGCTTATGAAGCCGCTCACAAACAAGGCGCAAAAGGCCCTTTGTTGCACTGGGGGACTGGCATTGCTTACCTCGGTGAGGGGAACACTTCAGCGGCGCGCAAGCAATTTGAGCAGCTTCGCGATGAAGGTGGAACCTACGAAGCCAATCTCTCTTCCCTCTATCTTGCGCGTGTGCTCATTTACGAAGGACGCCTGCGCGAAGCGGTGGACGCCCTCCGGACCGGACTGGTGCTGGACGAAAAACTCCACAGCGAATCGTGGATGCCGGTGAGACGCTACTTGCTAGCCAAAGTCCTTTTGGTCGAAGGCAAGAAGGCAAGCTCGATGGAGGAACTCAAACTGCTTGAAGAATCGGCGCTGAAAGACGCGGAGCCCGAGGACATGCGGCGCGCCGGTTTGTTAGCCGTCGAGTTGGGAGATATTTCCGGTGCCCAAAAGATCGCCGCGAAAATGGAAACTCTTCCTTCGCTGCAGGGAAGCGCCTATACGCGGAATTGCTACTACAACCTTAAGGGCGTCGTCGAACATGCCTCCGGAAAAAGTGACTCGGCGATCGATAGCCAGCGCCGCGCGGCGATCTTTTATCCTTCTTACCAGTCCTATCTTGCCCTGGGCGACGACTACACCTCCCGCAAGGATTGGCAGAATGCCAGCAAGGCCTATCAACGCTACTTAGATTTTCATGGGGAAATTCTGCACGAAGACTTACCGTCGAACTGGGTTCTCGCCCACCTTTGGACCGCACGATCTCTTGCCGGTGCAGGCGATTCCACGAAATCTCTTCAGTATTACGATGAGTTTCTGCGTCTATGGGCGAACGCGGACCCGGATCTGTCTCTCCTGCGTGTCGCCCGGGACGAGCGGGAAAAGCTAAATGCGACGATCCAAAAAGGTTTATCTTCGGATTGAGTCAGATGTGATAAAGGTAACACCGGGTCATCAAGTGAATTCTTGAATGGAGGATAAAATGAATGCAGCAGGAACAGGCACCGCAAAAGACTTCAGGTTAGCCTCACCGGACGAAGTGAAGCATCTGCTAGAGACCCATCTTAGCATCTTCATCGAGCGAGAGAATGGCGAGGTTTACATTGCATATAGCCTAAATTGCGACAAACCATGCCCGCTTCCCGTTCGTCCGCTTGAGGCCAGTACGCCTCCGGCCAGTCCGGTCACGTTTCGCATATGCCCTACCAGGCCCTGCGGTCCCTGAGTTTTGCCTGAGAGCCAGACATGGCGTAGTGTGGTGCCTAGCCAGTAGACTTTCCCTTTGTTAACCAAATTGACGGCATCGGGACGCCAACCGTGGCATTTCTATGCGCACGCGTATCCACGAACAGGCCAAATGCGGCTGTTTCGGATCAAGGGACTGGAGCGACGCGGGCCGGATCCCTTCACTAGGTGACTTGCAGTTCGGCGGGAACTGGCGAGTTAAGCCGGTTCATGAAGTCGCTGATTGCCTGGGCAACCTGGCGATCGCCGATGTGGGTGTTGATCATGGTGTGGAAGAACGGATGATTCGGCCACTCTACCTTGAAATATTTGCGAATGAAATCAGCGCGCTCCTGATCGACAGAATCGACCAGTTGTTCGGCTTCGCTCTGCGTTTTGCCGCGGGCCATCAGGCGGCAAATTTTTTCTTCCCGGGGAGCAAAAAGGAAGACACGCAAGGTGTCCTTGTGATTGCGGAGAAAATAGTGAGAGCCGCGACCCACGATGACGGAATTACCGGATTTCGCGACATCGCAAACGACGCGTTCGGTCAGCTTCAAAATGCTTTCGCTGTCGACCACGTTGAGTTTGTGGGCATTGAGGCTGCCTTCATAACTGCCACGCAAGAAGGATTTGAAGAGGCGATAGTACAGAGGGTCGTTGCGTTCCTCGCGCACCTCCACGACATTCTTGGGGCACTTGGCAAGACGGGCGATTTCCTCGGTAAGATCTTTGTCCCAGAGCTTCCAACCCAGTTGGTGGGCGAGTAATTCGGCAATCTCGGCGCCGCCGCTGCCATATTCGCGCTCGATAGTAATAATTCGAATCATCGTGACCTCAAAGCTCGTCTCTGTGATGCAATCCTTAGACCCGGCTGGTTTCAATAAACCGAGCCAAAACCTCTACAACAGGATTATTCCATCACTACGTGGCCGCCGCCACCAGGGTCATTTTTCTTTAGCAGGAAAGCCAGGAAAAACATAATGGCAGAGCCGATGGCCAGGACCATGAAGATATCGATATATGCCAAGCTGCCAGCCTGGTCTTGCAGATTCGCATAGATTCGAGCGTAGGCCTGCGCGTGGGCTTCGTTAGCACCTAATCCGCCATGAGTGAGGGTCTGCGTTAAACCGTCGACGGAATTCTGAAAATTTGGATTGTCCGGGCGCGCATAGCCGACGAGAATCTGCTGATGATATTGCGAGCGGCGAGCTACCAATGTAGTCACCATCGAAGTCCCTACACTGCTTCCCATGTTCC
Source organism: Candidatus Acidiferrum sp. (assembly GCA_036496065.1). Lineage (GTDB taxonomy): Bacteria > Acidobacteriota > Terriglobia > Acidiferrales > UBA7541 > Acidiferrum. The sequence continues at coordinate 175 of DASXLU010000368.1, read as the reverse complement.
GCATGAAATTGATGATGCCGGCGACTGCGTTGTTCTTTTCAGGAGCGATGCCGATATAAGCCACCAACGTGATCGGCACGAACAGGAAGCCTAATCCAAGTACCTGCGTAATACGCAGCCACACGGCAGAGTTAAAACTAATCAGCAAGTCGATGCGTTTCGTGGAGTAGTACAT